>VBII01000287.1 GCA_005887735.1 Chloroflexota bacterium | reverse complement strand
TGCGCAAGCGTCTCGCCGCTCTCGACCTCTTCCACGCCGCCACCCTGGATCGCGAGCACAACCACGAACGTCACCTGGCACTGCGCGCATTTGACCTGGAGATGGAATCGCTCGTCCTCGTGGCTGAGGACCTGCACGTCACACCCCTTCAGGCTGCGCCCGCAGACCGGGCAGTTGTAGAACCGCGCGCGGTCGCGAATGAAGTCGATGATGCTCATTCGCGGCCCATATTACGCCCCAAAGCTGAGGCCCGAGCCTCTAGCGATGGCCCTCGATGCACGTGCAGCCGGCGGGTCCGACGACGGCCGAATGCACGGTCCCGGCGGGCAGCATCATGCGGTCTCCCGGCTTGAGCTCGAGGCGCCGGCCCTCGCTCTCCAGGACGAACGTGATCGACCCGTCGACGCAGTAGAGGACTTTCTCGTAGCTGTGGCTGTGAGAGGCGTAGCGGTCTCCCGGACCGTTCGACCAGGAATAGCAACCAGTCGCCTCGGCACTCAGCTTGGACATCAGCTCTTCGAAGGTCGCCATGGACCCGATTCTAAGATTGCGAGGGTGAGACCTCGGTTCCTGGCCGACTGCAACGTCGGGCGCCTCGCGCGATGGCTTCGCGCCCTCGGCTACGACGCCTCCTACCACGCGCGGATCGGCGATTCGGAGCTCGTGCGCGAAGCGGCCGCCGAAAACCGGGTGGTCCTGACCCGAGATCGGGACCTGACGAAGCGCCGCGTCATCCAGACCGGGGTCGTACGCGCGATCTTGATCCGCGACGATGACGTGACCAAGCAGCTGCGCCAGGTGTTCGCGGAGCTCGGCCTGGAGCTGAAGGAGGCCCTGACGCGCTGCATCGAGTGCAACTCCGAGCTCGAATCGCGGATGCCTGCGCTGGTCGCCGAGCGCGTGCCGCCCTACGTCCGGCGGACGCAATCACGCTACTCCGAATGCCCGGAGTGCGGCCGCATCTACTGGGCCGGCACGCACTGGCAGCGCATGCGCGAAGTGCTGCTCGGCCTGTGAGAGATGTGCTGCGCCGGCTCGTCGCCGGCGAGCTCGGCGAAGAGGATGCGCTGGCCGAGCTGCGGCGGATGCAGCTCGACGAGCTGGGCGGACGTGCCCGCCTCGACCTGGGACGTTTCTTGCGGCGTGGCATCCCCGAGGTTGTGCTCGCCCCGGGCAAATCGCCGCAGGATGCGGCGCGGCTCGTCCTCGCGATGGCGGAACGCCAGGGCCAAGGACTCATCAGTCGAATGACCGCCTCCCACGAATCCGCGTTGCGCGATGCGGCGGAGCGGGCCGGGATGCGCATTGCCGAATACCACGCGGCGGCGCGCGTGCTGCGCCCGGACTTCTCTCCCGAGCCGCTGGACGGGAAGGCCGGCATCCTGACCGCAGGCACATCCGACCTCCCGGTCGCGGACGAAGCGCGCATGGTCATCGAGGCATGCGGTCTCGAGGCAAGGCTCGAGGCTGACCTGGGAGTCGCCGGCCTGCATCGATTCGTCGGACCGCTCAGCGCGGTGCTGGAATGGGGCGCCGACGTCATCATCGTCGCAGCCGGGATGGACGGCGTTCTGCCGGGTCTCGTCGCCGGATTGATCGACCTGCCGGTGATCGGCCTTCCTGTCTCGACCGGCTACGGCCGCGGCGGCGCGGGGGAGGCGGCACTGACGACGATGCTGCAGTCGTGCTCGACCGGCCTGACGGTGGTGAACATCGACAACGGAGTGGGCGCGGGGGCGGCGGCGACGCTGATCGCGGCGAGAGCGGCTCAGGGACGGCGGCGAGAACGCGGGCGCAGCACCGCGACGACCGCAAGCGCAACGGCTCCCACCAGCAACAGGCCGAAGACGGCGGCGGCGATCGCGCGGGATAGGTCGGCGCCACCCGGCACCGCGAAGACCAGCGCCAGCACGCCGATGGCAAGCAGGACGCCGGCCAGCAGCCACGGGAAGCCGCGGCGCCGGCGGCCGTAGAACAGGAGCCACAGCCAGCTCGGACGCTTGGTGCCATTCTTCATAGGAGGGAAGGCAGCTCCGCCAGGGACTTGATTGCCGGCACGCCATCCGGTGGAGCATCGTGGGCGTGAGCGGTGACGATCACGGCTCTCATGCCGAGCGCGCGTGGACCCTCGTAGTCCTCGCGCACCCGATCGCCGACGAACATCGTTCGACCAGGCTCGGTGCCGATCGCCTCGAGCGCGGCCTCGTAAACCTCCCGCGCCGGCTTCCGGCGGCCGATCTCGCTCGAGAAAACGACTGCATCCACAAGCTGGTCGAGGCCGTTGCTGTGCACCTGCCGGTGCATCATCGCGGGCGGAAACGGCGCGTTGGAGCATATGCCGCGTCGCACCCCGCGCTCACCCAGCCATGCCAGCACGCGAACCGCGTCGGGATCGACCTCCACAGCCCGGTCCCAGCACTGCTGCTCGGCGTCGAGGATCTCGTGCAGCAGGTCGTCCGGCAGCCGGAGACCGGCCCGCTGCCACTTTTCGCGGTATGCGTCCATGTAGTCCACCTCGTCCTCGCTGATGCTCTCGACGTACTCCTCGAGCGGAAGCAGGACGTCGCTCAGGATCGCCTCGGCCTCCGGCGCCGGAACTCCAAGCGCCGTCTGGAGGCGGGGCCGGAAGCCTCTCATCACGCGCAGCAGGTCATCCGTCGGGTAGGCAAACGTGACGAGGGTCCCGCCGTAGTCGAAGAGGACCCCGTCGATGGCGGGCATGCGCATATCCTGATCCCCGTGGCGAAGCGGTTGACACACATCGATGCGAAGGGGGCCGCGCGCATGGTCGATGTCGGCGACAAGATCGCGACGGTGCGCGAGGCGACCGCCGAATGCATCGTGCGCATGGCCCCAGACACGGTGCGCGCGGTGCGCGAAGGCACTGCGAAAGGCGACGCTCTTGCCGTCGCGCGCGTGGCCGGCATCATGGCCGCCAAGCGCACGCCCGACCTGATCCCACTCTGCCACCCGCTGCCCCTGACGAGCGTGAGCGTCGATTTCGAGTTCGTCGACGGCGGCGTACGCATCGTCACCAGGGCTAATGTCACCGGCCAGACGGGCGTCGAGATGGAAGCTCTGACAGCAGCCGCCGTCGCGGGGCTGACTCTGATCGACATGACCAAAGGCGTGGAGCGCGGGGTCTACCTCGAATCCGTGCGCCTGCTCGAGAAATCAGGAGGCCGGTCGGGGACCTGGAAGCGTTAGCGCACCGCGCGCATGTGATCACCGTGAGCGATGGCGTTGCAGCAGGCACGCGCAAAGACACCAGCGGTCCGGCTTTGTGTGACCTGCTCCAGCACTCGCGCTTCGAGGTATCGGGGCCGGAGGTCGTGCCCGACGTCCAGGCGCGAATCAACGACGCGATCGTCGCCGCCGTGATCTCTGGCGCGGACCTGGTCGTGACGACTGGAGGTACCGGCCTGGGGCCGCGCGACGTCACTCCGCAGGCAACATCGATGCTGATCGACTATGAGGTCCCCGGACTGGCCGAGCTGATGCGGAGGGCCGGCGGGGCGAGCACGCCGATGGCCGCGCTGTCGCGCGGTATCGTCGGGGTTCGCGGCCAGTCGCTGATCATCAACGTGCCGGGCAGCGCGAAGGGTGCGAGCGAATCACTCGAAGCCGTGATGCCAGTGCTCGGCCATGCCGTCCAGCTCCTCCACGGCGATACAAAGCACGAGTGAACGTAAATGCCGACATCGGCGAAGGGGCGGGCGAGGACGAGGCCATCCTGGCTTGCGTGGACAGCGCCAACATCGCATGCGGCGTGCACGCCGGGTCCGCGTCGATCGCCATCGCCACCGCCTGGCGCTGCCGCACGCTCGGCGTGCAGGTCGGCGCGCATCCCGGCTACGACGACCGCTCGGGATTCGGCCGCATCGAGCGTTCGATGTCAGCCTCTGAGATCGAGGCGCTGATCGCGTTCCAGGTCGCGGGCCTTGCCGCGGTCATCCCGATCGCGTACGTCAAGGCCCACGGCGCTTTGTATCACCGCTGCCAGCGCGACCCTGATGTCGCCGATGCGCTGGCGCGAGTGGCGAAGAGCCATGGCGTCGGCGTCATGGGGCAGCCCGGCTTTGAGATCGTGGCCGCCGCCGCGCGCGCCGGAATTCCCGCGTATCGAGAAGGCTTCGCCGACCGCCTGATGCTGCCGGACGGCAGCCTCGCGCCCCGGGGCCAGGCAGGCGCGGTCCTGGATCCGAACCTCGCCGCGCAGCAAGCGCTGAGCCTTGCGCGTTCCGGCGGCTACGACACGATCTGCGTCCACGGCGACACCCGCGGCGCCGGTCAGGTCGCGGCGGCGGTGCGGAAGGTGCTGCGGGAAGCGGGAATCGAGACCCAGCACCTGCGGCCTTGAACCCGGCCGCAGCCCTCGCTCTCAAGCTCCTGCTGACGCCGGTGCTCGTGGGCGCGGCAAGCCTGGCCGGGAGGAGGTGGGGCTCGGCAGTCGGCGGGTGGTTGATAGGAATCCCGTTCACATCCGCCCCGATCGCCTTCTTCCTGGCGCTCAGCCCGGGCCCGCGCTTCGCCGCCACGGCCGCGGCGGGGACCATGGCGGGTGCCATGTCGCAGGCTGCCTTTTGCCTGGCCTATGCATGGTCGGCCCAGCGCCAGGGGTGGACCGTGTGTCTTGTGGTGGCGAGCGCCGCATACGTCGCGGTTACCGTCGTGCTGAACCTCCTCTTCCTGCCGCCTCTCGCCTCTTTTGTCGTCGTGACCCTGGTGCTGGTGGTCTCGCTCTTTTTGATGCCTGGGCAGCGGGCCCGACCCGGCCCGCCGATCGAATTCTCGCGGTGGGACATTCCAGCCCGGATGATCGTGGCGACCGGTTTTGTGATCCTGCTCACCGCCGCGGCGCCGCTGCTTGGCGCCAGGCTTGCCGGCCTGCTGGCGCCATTTCCCCTCTACGGTTCGGTGCTCGCCGGGTTTGCGCACCGCATCCAGGGCGGCGAGCCGGCGATCGGGGTGCTGCGCGGCCTGTTGCTCGGGCTGTTCGCATTCGCCTCGTTCTTCCTGGTCCTCGCCCTGCTGCTGCCCGAAGGCCTGGCGCTTGCGTTCGCTTCGGCGATCATCGCGGCGATGCTGGTCCAGGGCGCTTCGCTCGTGACCGGCACATCAGAGAGCTCGCCGAGCTCGAAGACCTGCGACAGCTCGCCGACCTGTTCGCGGTGGTGTGGGGACGGCCGGGCGAGCCGCCGATCAGCTCGGACATCCTCAAGGCGCTGGCGCACTCGGGCGCCTACATCTCGGGTGCATATTCGGAGGGGCGACTGATCGGCGGGCTCGTGGGCTGGCTGGGCGGCGCACCACCCGCGGAGCTGCACGTGCACTCCCACATCCTGGGCGTGCTGCCGGACCGCGAAGCGCGCGGACTGGGCTTCGAGCTCAAGCAGCACCAGCGGCGCTGGTGTCTCGCCCGGGGCATCACCTTGATGGAATGGACGACAGACCCGCTGGTCCGCCGCAACGCGTACTTCAACCTCTCCAAGCTCGGCGCGGTCGCACCGAAGTACCTCGTCAATTTCTACGGAGAGATGCGGGACGGAATCAACGCGGGGGATGAGTCGGACCGGCTCCTCATCGCCTGGCGTCTCGATTCTCAAGCCGCGAAGTCGGCGGCGGCCGGCCGGCCCAACGAGCTGGACGTCGACAAGCTGCGCAGCTGGGGCAGCGACGCGATCGTCTCGGTCGGCCCTGCCGGCGAGCCTGAGGTCAAAGCCTCGTCGGCTCGCGTCCTTATATGTCAGGTGCCCGAAGACATCGTCGCCCTGCGGCATTCCAACCCGGGGCTGGCGCGCGAGTGGCGCTTCGCCCTGCGCCACGCGCTCGGCGGATCGCTCGAGCGCGGGTACGAGATAACAGGCGCGACGCGATCCGGCTGGTACGTCCTGGAGAACCAATAGACTTTTTCACGTGCTGCAGGTTGGGGAGAAGGCTCCCGACTTCAAGCTGCCGACCACCGGGGGCGAGGAGCTGACCCTTGGCGAGGCACTGGAGAAATATCGAAGCCTCGTGTTTCTGTTCTACGTGCTCGACTTCACCGGTGGTTGAAGGACCGAGCTGACCGAGTTTCGGTCCAGGAACGAAGACGCGGTGGCGAACGGTGTCGGCATCTACGCGATCAGCGTCGACTCGGTGTTCTCTCATCAGGCATTCGCCAAGGAGCTGGGCGGGCTGCCTTTTGACCTGATCGGCGATTTCGAACGCAAGATGGTGACCGACTACGGAGTGCGTCGCGACGACGTCGCCGGCTACTCGGGCATGGCGCGCCGCACGATCTTCATCATCGACCGGGAGAGGATGATCCGATGGACGTGGGTTGCCTCGCGCGAGCAACCTCAGCCCGACTATGACGCCGTGGTCGAGGAAGCGAAACGGATCGCGAGCGGCGGATGATCGTGCATAACAGCGCCGTCGAGCCGATCGAAAAATCGTGGAGTGAGCTCAACCAGCTGGTCGAGTCGCTGGGTCCGATCGGGCTCACCACGACCGGCCCGGACGGTTGGGCCGTCAAAGACCACCTGGTCCACGTCGCAGCGTGGGAGCATTCGCTCATCGCCCTGCTCGACGGGTCGGATCGCAGGTCGGCCATGGGCGTCGGCCCCGAGGTGAGCGAAACGGACTCGATCAACTCAGCCGTCTGGTCGCTGCACCGCGAAGAGACACCTGAGCGGGCCCTGGCGTACTTTCACCAGACGCACGCGCAGCTGATGAAGCTCCTTGGCGGAATGAGCGACGCCGACCTAAAGCTGCCGTACAACCACTACCAGCGGAACGAGCCGCGCGCCCCCAGCGACGACCGCCCCGCCCTCGATTTGGTGGCCGGCAACACCTACGAGCACTACGCCGAGCACATCGGCTGGATAAATCAGCTCATAAGCAAGTCGAGCCCTTCGCGCTGAGCCGCCCGCATCTGCAGGGCCGTCTCGATCGGGGTTTCGGCGAATGAGAATTCATCGCCCGGCGCGAGCTGCGCGGCGACCGGCATCGATGCGCTGGCCACTGTGATCACCACCGGGTAGCCGCCGGCCGTCTGGTGGTCGGCCATGAGCAGGATCGGCTGCCCGCCCGACGGCAGCTGCACGGCTCCCGCGACCAGGCCGAAGGACAGCAACTCCTCTCCAGGGGCTTCGAGTCCAGGACCTTCGAGCCGGTAGCCCATCCGATTGGAGTCATGAGAGACGGTTGACCCGGCAGGCGCGCGAAGTGTGGTCCCGGGATGGCGCGCAGGATGCGTTCGCCATAGACGGGCTGGAGCGCTTCGGCCAGGTTTCGCCCGGCCACCGCGGGACCCGACGCCTCACCTGCCGAGATCAGGTCGCCCGCGACCAGCGCGCGACCGTTCATCCCTCCACGGGCGCACATCAGGTTGGTCGACATCGATCCCAGCCAGCGCTCGCCTGCGATTCCGCCCGCGACGGCGACGTACGCGCGCGCACCGCTGCGCCGCCCGCCGAAGGTCAGCTCATCCGCTGGGCTGAGAAAGAGCCCGGTCCACATCGGTGCGGGGACGCCGTTGACCCGAGGCTCGAAGTCGGCGCCTGTGATCGCCACGAGGCACGAGCGCTCGGCGACCAGATGGGGTCCGCTCAGCGTGCATTCGAGCGTGGCAGCGGTTCGATCGTTGCCCACGATCAGGTTTGCCGCCGCGTGGGCGAAGCGGTCCATGGCTCCGCCGGCCGGCACGCCCGAGGCGACCGCATGCGGCCGCCCGATGTCCTGGATCGTGGTGAGGAGCCCAGGCCGAAGAACCCGGAAGACCTCGCTCAACCGCCGACCGAGAAGAACTTGACCCGGTCGCCGGCTCGAAACAGCGACGGTGGGTCGGAGTCGGGAAGGAAGAGCCTGACCGAGGTCCGGCCGATGAGATGCCAACCACCCGGGCTCGCGAGCGGGTAGACGCCGGTCTGATGGCCGGCGATGGCCACGGACCCGGCCGGCACCTGAGTCCTCGGCACCGGCCGCCGCGGCAGGGCAAGCTCGTCGGCCAGTGGCCCGAGGTACGCCCAGCCCGGCACGAAACCGACCAGGAACACGCGGTAGATCGGGCGTCCATGAAGCTCGATCACCTGTTGGGTCGTGAGCCGCAGCTGCATCGCCACCGCGTACAGGTCCGGCCCGTCGTAGATGACCGGAATTCGGTGCAGGCGGCCCGGCTCGTCCATGGGAGGACGCTTGGTCGCCATGCGTTTGATCGCGGCCGCCAGTGCTTCGTGGGTGATCTGGTCGGGGTCGAACTGCACCATGACGCTGGCGTGGCCGGCCACGGCCTGACGGACGTCACGGCGCTTCTTCAGCGCGGCGGCAAGTGCGATGGCACGCGTGTTGAGCGCGGTGTCGAGCTTCGTGCCCAGCTCGGCGAGGACTGCCGCGTCACCGAGTAGATGGACGCGGACCTTCGCGGTGGAGCGCTGCGGCGGCATGTGCGCTCACAAGAATGGCGTAGAACACGCCGGGAACGATTCCGACGCAGAGCAGCCCGACGCACGCGATCCCGATCGCCCAGGCGGTGACCATCGCCGCGGCCGACACGTTCCACGTCATGAAATCGCGCCGCACACCGCGCAGCGCCGCTCGCACGTCGAACAGGTCGCGTGGGTCACCGCTTGCCGCAAACGCGGCGGTGGCGTGAGGAATCACCAGCAGCGCGACGAGCCCCCAGGGCAGCGCGAGCACCAGGAGCGCGATCACGTGCGCGTATGGCTCTCCACGCGCCACGTCGCGAAGCGCGACCGCGAGCGGGTTGAGCGCGATCGCAAAGGGCAGCACCGTCAGCACCACCAGGACGGACGTCCAGAATCCGTCCGACAGCAACCGGGGAGAGATCCGCCACGGCGGCGGCGACTCCGGAGGGGTGTGCTCGGCGGCTCGCGTCGCTGCGATGGCGTAACCGAGGAGCGGGATGAAGAGCACGGGAAGCAAGACAACCGTGAGAAGGCCGGGGACCCAGGTCGACTTCCAGCTTCCTTGAAATGGCCACCCGAACGAGCCGGCGACCAGTCTCACGCGGCAACCATAAGGCTGGGAATAATCGCTCCACCGCTCGGCTTAACGGGGAGCATGAGCGAGCCCAGACCGGTCATGTGCACGCTGACCGCGGCCGATCTGAAGGATCGGAGCGGCGCGTGGCAGAAACTCTGGGCGAGCGGCCTCCTTCACCGCGAGCGTGTGGCCGGCGGAATCCGATTGCTGGCCGATCCGGGCGCGGCCGGCGCGCTCGCAGAGCTCATCGAGCTGGAGCGTGAGTGCTGCAAGTGGATCGACTACCAGGCTGATGGGTCGGCGGTCACGCTCACGGCCGAAGGCGAAGGCGAAGCGGTGCTCGCGGAGATGTTCGGACCCGCGTAAGGACCCGCGGCTACTGCGCCTGGGCTTCCAGCTCTCGTCCCAGAATATTTTCGGGAAGGATGTTTTCCTGCAGCATGTACGCGCATCCGTAAGGGTCGCGGAACCCGAGCGCTTTAACGCTCACGTTCATCTCCGTGTGCAGGAAAAGCCCTTCGATTATGCCCGCGTGAAAACGGCAGATCACCGGCGCGCGCCTGCACACCTCGGCAAACAGGCAGTTGGTGCAATGGATGATGCCGGTCCGGTCGGTGTCGTACTCCGCGCCCATCTCCTGCATCGGCTCCAACGCCGCGACCGGTGACTTGGCGCCAGGCAGCGAGATGGCCTCACCAAAGTTGCGGCCGGCCCGCCTCACCGCGTGGCTGCCGACGTCGCCCAGCTCATCGAAGGCCCGCGCGAGCGACTCGGCCACGATGTCATAGCGACGCATCGGGTGACTGATCTGCACCGGGCCGCCGGTCAGCTTGTAGATCTTGGCCGGCTTGCCCGGAAGGCCCCGCCGGTGTGCGACTTCAAGGTAGCCGAGCGCCACCAGGCGTTCCAGGTGCTCAAAGGCGACTGAACGATGAACACCGGATTCGCGTGCGACGTCCTCGACGCTGCGGGGCTTGCGGTCGGCGTAGAACCGAAGCAGGATGTCGCGCCTAGTGAAGTCACGTAGCGCCCCCAGGGCGCGCTCCATGTCCCCAGCCATCTAATCGCAGCATAGAACGCGTATGGCAGGTATGTCGGCTGAAGAAATATGAATTGAACGCCCGTTCGTTTGATAGATTGAGGTTGCGCGGAGCCTCGGGGTGATTTGACGTGACGGCCATGCGTTGGTCGGTGAGAGCGATGGGTGCCATGGCAGCCGTGGCCTATCTCGCCGTGCCGCTGCCTCCGCTGCCTCCGTTACCTCCCGTCCTTCCCTCGCCATCGCTTCCGGCAGTGGTTGCGACACCGTCCCTGCCGGCGATCACCACGCTGCCCACGCCAAACCCGGCGACGGCAGCGCCGACGCAGAGCGCGGCCGGCGGCGGGTCCAGCCAGGCCGGCAACGCCGGCATCACCGGCAACGTCGGCGGGAAGACGAGTCCGCCCACCGACAACCCAGGGCGAGGGGTCGCCATCCCGTTCACCGCGATCTATGTTTCATCGCCCTTCGACATCGCATTGCTCGGGGCGCTCGTCACGCTTCCCCTCCTGTTCGGAATCTGGATGCTTCTCTTCGGCAGGACCCTGAGCGAGGCCCGGCGCGCGCGCGATGCACAGGTGAGGCTGATGCTCGCGGCTGATCTGGGGTTGAGGCCGCGCGACCTCACCTCGATGAGCACGCGGGCGCTG
>VBII01000052.1 GCA_005887735.1 Chloroflexota bacterium | reverse complement strand
CATGCGCATCGCGTTCTCGTTGGTCGTCCGGACTTCCAACGTCACCCACTTCGCACCCATGTCGTAGGCCGCCTGGACCAGGCCGGCGAAGATCATCCGGCCGTAGCCGTGGTGCTGGAGGTCACGACGCACGCCGATCGTCGTCACGTGGGCCTCGTCGTACATGCGCCACATCCCGCCGTAGCCGATGATCGACGGGTCGAAGTCGGCCTGCCTGTATCCGGTGGGTCTCTCAACCGCCCCTTCCTGGCGCAGCACGACGTAGTGCGCGCTGGCTCGGGACGCGAGCTCGCGGTAGTAAGCGTTGCGCGGCCAGGGCGTGGCGAAGATCTCGCGCTCGATCTCCTGGACAGTGTTGACGTCCGCCTCGCGCATCAGCTCCAGCAAGAGCTGCTGCCTGAGCTGAACCATTACTTCCTGGAAGCGGAGAACGTCTGCATGTATTCGATTTCGAGACTACCATAGGCCACTTCGCGCGCCGTCTCGAGCATTTTTTCGGCTGCCTCGACCAGCCGCCGCAGCTCCTTTTCCGGCTTGAATCGATGCCCGGACGCCTGCAGCTGAGCCTCCCTGTTCGCCACGCGACCGACCAGCGGATACGTGGTGGGGATGTCTCCCGGCTCGCCCAACGCGACGGCGCCGCTGGGGACGAGGAAGTAGAGCCGGCCACGACCCGCGTCCGCGACCGCCGTCACCGGCTCGTCGCTGCGGGCGGCCTGCAGCTCCAGCGTCGGCAGGGGAACGATGGGAACCCGAAGTCCGATGGCAAGGCCGAGGCCAAACGAGACTCCGACGCGAAGGCCGGTGAACGAGCCCGGGCCGCTTGCCACCGCGACCTTGGTGATCCGCATCCTGGCCAGTCGCCTCAGATGTTCCATGTCCAGGCCGCGTCCGGTCGACACGGTCTCTGACATCCGGTGGCCGTCGATCGTCGCGATGACAGACGAGTTCGGCGATGAGGTATCAATGACTAAGATCACGAATCGTCCTGATCACACGGCGGTCGCCGCCGAGATGCTCGAACTCGACTCTCGCCGCACCGTCGACGTCCAGCCGCTCCCCCCACTCCACCACCACAGCGCCTTGCTGCGCGAGCTCTTCCAGGCCCAGGTCGCGCAGCTCCGAGCTGTTCTCGATCCGATAGAGATCGATATGCGCCAGCTGCACGCGTCCCGGATAGACGCGCACCAGCTGGAAGGTCGGGCTGGCGACAGGCGCTTTGGAGCCGGTGCCATGCGCGACGCCGCGCACGAACGTGGTCTTTCCTGCGCCCAGCTCGCCCGTCAGCAGGATCACGTCGCCGGTGTGAAGCCGCTCGCCGAGGAGCATCCCCGCCCGCTCGGTCTCGGCGGCAGAGTTCGAGAGGTAGTCAGGCAAAGTGGTCGTAACCGGTGCTCCGGAGCTGGATCGGCGCGCCGCGCGCGTCGATGACCTTGACGATGCGATCGTCGGTCAGGGTGCCCACCATCTGGAGGCCGGCCTTCCGGATCTGCTCCTCCGGCCCGACGCAGACGAGCTCTGCCTCCTCTCCGCCGGTCAGCGCGTCCTCCATGGACGCGCCCGCCGCCCGCGGCACGTCTTCCCCCCAGAGCACGCTGCCCACGCCGGCCATCGCGGCGAACTTCTCCATCTCGCGGACAAGGCCGTCCGAGATGTCGCCGCAGCACAGGCCCAGCTGGTTGAGGAGGCGGCCCTCCTCGACAAGCGGGACCAGTCGAAGCGGCTGGCGAGCGCGCAGTGCCACGGCGGCACCTCCAAGCGCACCGGTGACCCCGATGGACCAGCCGGCCTCGGCCTGCGCGCGAGCCAGCGGCATCTCGATGGTGCGGCCGGCCACCGTGAGCGAGATGACCGCTGGGCCGTCGATCGAGCTGAGGTCGCCGCCGGCGATGGAAAGCTCGAAACGTTTGGCGAGCCCCGACATGCCGGTGTACAGGCCGTCCAGGTGCTGCAGGGGCCATCGTTTCGGCATCGCGACGGCGGCAAGCGCCCACCCCGGGTCCGCGCCTTTTGCCGCAAGGTCGCCCAGGGCAAGCGCGAGCGATCGCCATCCGACGTCTTCGGCGCTCATCCACTCCAGGTCGAAGTGCACGCCCTCGACGAACATGTCCGTGCTCACGACGACAAACCCGGTGGCGTCGCCGATCACCGCGGCATCGTCCGCGCCGGCTGTGGCGGCGAGGTACGGCTTGATCCGCTCCAGCAGGCTGAGCTCGCCCACGCCCTCGACGCTCATGGGCCCAGCATGGCACGCAGATGTCGGGCGGCCTGCTCCGGGTCCGGCGCGTCGGCGACGGCGCGGATGACGCAGGCGCGGTGGATGCCGAGCGCGGTCAGCTGCCCGATGTTGTGCTCGTCGATGCCGCCGA
>VBII01000054.1 GCA_005887735.1 Chloroflexota bacterium | reverse complement strand
CGTCTGCCGGTTCGGGCTCGCGCCGCCTGTGCTCGCGTTCTCCCCAGACGGCCAGTACCTGGTGTCGGGCTGGCCCATCGGCAAGGGCGCCTCGGGCCTCCGAGTCTTCAAGGTTGCCGATGGCACGCCTGTTGCGACTTTCGACTTCAGCGATGACTTCGCGATGTGGGACAGGACAGGACACCGCCTCTACGTGTCCGGCCCGAATGCCGGCTCGACCCAGTCGTGGACACCCGAGGACAGCTTGACCGCGCTGACGGGCGCCACCCCATGGCCATACTTCACCGGTCTCTCCCCGGACGGGTCGCTGGTTGCCTACACCGCTTACCTCGACCCGGCGAACTTCGCCGACATCCGCGTGTACGTCTATGACATCGCGGGCCACACCACCCGCCGGCTCATCGACCAGATGCGCTCCGAGGTCATCTTCGTCAAGAATCGATGGGTCTGGTACCTCGAGGAATCTAAGTGCGAATCACCGGGCACATCGACCTGCCCTCCTTGGGCCACGCAGCCGACGGGCAAGGTATTCGCGATGGACCTGACTACGGGGGTCGAGACCCCGGTCGTGTTCGCGGCACGCGAAAGCCCCACCGGGCTGCAGTCGGGATGGGGTCCCGCGGAGTTCTGGCCGAACTCCTGAGGGGGTTTCACCTCGGCGCGCCTCGGCTTCTATAGTCGAAAGTAGGCATGCGGATGCGGCCGCTCTTGGTGTCGGCTGCGTGCTCCGGCATCGCAGCTCTGGCACTCATCATCAGCGAAGGGGCTATATCGGGCGCGCACGTCCCTCGCGTCGCCAGTGGCGGCGGTGCTTCAACGCCCCAGGCCAGAGATGGCGGCGGCGCAGCAAACAGCGGACAAGGTTCCTCCGGCACGTTCGACACCGGCGAGGCAACCTCATCGCCTGATCAGCAATCAAGTGACCAGATGCCGGCAGGCGGCGGAAACGACCAACCTTCGCAACCGAAGTCCGGCGGGGTCGATCCAGGCAGCCTGGCGCGGCTGGTGCCCGTGCCAACACCGATCCCGATCGGCCCCTAGGCACAACAGGCAGGAACACACTCCGCACGGCGTAGGATCACCTACTTATGAGCGAGGCCCCGGCACCCAACCTCGAAGGCGCGGTGCCATCGCATCTGCCGGTGCTGCCGTTGAAGTCGACGGTAGTGTTTCCGCGCATCTTCATCCCGCTCTCGGTCGGCCGCAAGAAATCGCTCCAGCTGCTCGAAGACCTGGCCGGCGTGGAGCGCCACATCGCGGTCGCCACACAGCTCGACGAAACCGCTGAAGACGTCAACTTCAAAGACCTCCACCACGTCGGGACCATGGTCCGTGTGCAGCACCTGCTCAAGCTGCCCGACGGAACCGTGCAGCTGGCGGTGCTGGGCCTGCGCCGCATCCGCCTGACCGAGGTCAAATCCGAGGAGCCGTATCTCACCTGCGCGGTGGAGATGCATCCGGAGTTTTCGGAGGACGTCCTGACCATCGAGCGCGAGGCGTTGATGCGCCGCGCGATCGCTTCGTTTCAACAGCTCGTTTCTCTGGCGCCGCATCTGCCGGCGGAGCTGGCCGGCGCGGCGGGCGCGATCGACGATCCGCTGCACCTCGCGTACTACATCGCCAACCACATCCGCTTGACCACCGAGCAGCGGCAGGAGGTGCTGGAGCTCGACTCCGCCAAGGCGAAGCTCGAGAAGCTCCTCGGCCACATGTCGCACGAGCTGGAGGTGCTGGAGCTGGGACGCAAGATCCAGTCTCAGGCCGAAGAGCAGATGGGCAAGGCGCAGAGGGAGTACTTCCTCCGCGAGCAGCTCAAGGCGATCCAGCGCGAGCTGGGCGAGCTCGACACCGAGCACGCGGAGCTGAGCGAGCTGCGCGAGCGCATCGAGAAGGCGGGACTTCCGCCGGAGGCGAAGCGCGAGGCCGACCGCGAGATCGCGCGATTGGAGCGCATCCCCTCAGCCTCGCCCGAGTCCTCGGTCATCCGCACCTACCTCGAGCTCATCGTGTCCCTGCCATGGAACGCGTCCACCGGCGGCGAGGTGGACGTGAAGAAGGCGCGAGGCATCCTCGACGCCGACCACTACGACCTCGACAAGGTGAAGCAGCGAATCGTCGAGCACCTGGCGGTGCGCCGGCTGAAGCAGGTGCGTGGCTCGACCGACCGCGGCCGCGAGCCGATCCTGTGCTTCGTCGGGCCGCCCGGCGTCGGCAAGACCTCGCTCGGCCAGTCGATCGCGCGCGCGATGGGCCGCAAGTTCGCCCGCGCCTCGCTGGGCGGCGTCCACGACGAGGCGGAGATCCGCGGCCACCGCCGCACCTACATCGGGGCGATGCCGGGACGCTCATGCTCGACGAGGTCGACAAGATCGGCGCCGACTGGCGCGGCGATCCGTCGTCGGCGCTGCTCGAGGTGCTCGACCCGGAGCAGAACAAGGACTTTCGCGACAACTACCTGGACGTGCCGTTCGACCTTTCGAAGGTGATGTTCATCACCACCGCCAACTCGCTGGAGACGATCCCGCCCGCGCTGCGTGACCGCATGGAGGTGCTGCACCTCTCGGGCTACACCGAAGAGGAGAAGGTGCAGATCGCGGAGCGCTTCCTGATCCCCAAGCAAGTTTTAGCTCATGGA
>VBII01000053.1 GCA_005887735.1 Chloroflexota bacterium | reverse complement strand
CCCATCTCGGCATTGATGCGCAGGATGGACGGGTTGTCCGCGTCGTTGGTTGTTCGCACCCGCGGATAGCCCGCCTCTATCGCCTGGGCCATCGTCTCGTACTTCAGCGCGCGCGCGATGCCGCGGCCCCGCACCTGCCGCGATGTGCCGGTGTACGCGGTCCAGGGGATTCCGCGCACGACCGGGGAGTCGAGCACCGACGTGCCGACGATGTCGTCCCCCTCGCGGGCGACCCAGAACCGGTCCTCCCGGATGGCTGGATTGTCGAACCAGAATCGCCGCCACTCCTCGAAGCTCAATTCACGCCACGGAACGGTGGTCGGGATGTCCTTCTCGGACTCGATCATCATCTCGTACAGCTTTCGATAGCGCTCCGGGTCGGGGTCCTCGCTCAGCGGATGCAGCTGCACGCCTTGTGTCTTCATGTGGCGCCGGGTTTCCTCCAGCGTCGCCATGATCTCGTCACGACGAGCCACCAGGTCCAGCTCTGAGGTCCGCATCCTGCGGTCTTCGCGATAACCAAGTTGATCCAGCGCCGCTACGTCTTGCTTCATGTCTTCCCGCACGCGCGCGACGGCGGTCGCCGCACCCTCGCTGCGAAGCCAGTCCTCACTCAGCTGGACCAGCTGGGCGTAAACGCCGTGGTCCCACACGTCCTTGCGCAGCAGCGGCCGGACGATGCCAAACCGCTTTTCATGGTCATTCCACATCTCGTGCGTCGCGGCCACATAGGCGACAGCTCTGCCCTCGCGCACGTCCACGCGTCGCATGGCCTTCTCCAGCTCGTCTGACATTCGCCACCAGTGCCGCAGCAGGACCGGGTCGCGCGGCTCGTCGGGGTCTCGCAGCGACTCGAGCTCGGCCACGATCGGCGCGTCGTCGAGCGTGGCGGGCCGAAGCTGCAGCTCGAATCTCGTCACAGGCATCGTTGACTAGAAGGTTAATCTCTGCGCCGTGATGGCTCAGTGATCGCCCGGCGGGTCCGCGGGATGGGCGGGCTTGGGGGGCGCAGGCGCAGCCCAGTGCACCGGATCGCGCTCTCGCCAGCGTGCTGGGGGATCAATGAAGCGCCCGACTGGGGCCACCAGATCGACGTCGAGCGCGTGCTGTCTGAAGCCGCGGCCATCGGTGAGGGCGCGATCACGGCCGGCCCCCCTGGATTCCTGCCCGACAGAAGCGACCAGGCCAGGGCGCTGCTGAGGCGTCACCGCCTGCAGGTCGTCGCCGGCCACGTGCACGCGATCCTGCACCATCACGAGGCCCGCGGACCTGAGCTCGCCCACATCGATGGTCACGCACAGTGGCTGGCGGCGGTGGGCGCGACCACGCTGGTCCTGTCCGCGATCCCCGAGCGGAGCGCCGGCGCCATCCGCCCCGAGTCTCTGTCGAATGCCGAGTGGGCGCACCTCCTGCACCTGATCGGATCCGTGGAGCACGTGTGCGCCCGGCACAAGCTGAAGGTGGCCGTGCAGCCCAGGTTCGGCAGCACGATCCAGGGGCCCCAAGAGATCGAGCGGCTGCTCGTCGGCTCGGAAGCCGGCGTCTGCCTCGACATCGCCCACCTGGTGATCGCGGGCGCCGACCCGATCGAGGTCATCGAGCTTGCCGCGGGCCGCATCCAGCACGTCCACCTCAACGACGTCGACCTCGACCTCGCCCGCCGGGTGCGAGACCGTTCTCTGAGCTACAACGACGCCGTGGCCCGCAGCCTCTACCGGCCGGTGGGCGAGGGCGGCGCCAAGGTGGCGAAGGTGACCGAGGCTCTGAAGCACGCGCGCTACCGAGGCTGGTACACGCTGGAGCAAGAGACGCGGCTGGTCTCGCACGACGACAGGCCGCTGGGCCGCATCAGCCGGTCGCTGGAGTTCGTCCTGCCCCTACTCGGCTAGACGGTAGGCGTGCCAGCGCATCGTTTCGACGGTGTGACGCTCCAGGTCGAGGTCGCCGATCTTCTCACGCGCCCACTGGCGCGTGGCGGTAGCGGCGCGCCGGCGGGTCTCCTCGTCAATGCTCCAGCAAGCCGACCAGTAGCCCGCCTCGAGCATGGCCAGGAGCTGGTTGACGCTGATCGAATCCTCGGTGACGAGGTCGGGCAACGCGTGGACGCCGAGCCCGAGGCCGAGCGCGTGGGCGTCGAGCTCATCGATCGTGTCGAGGCCAGGCGGCCACGGCGGGTCGCCGGCCTCCTTGAAGAAGCGGCTGCGCACCTCGCGATGCCGGCGCGGTCTCGATGCGCCTCCGCGAGTTGCGACCAGGACGCCATGAGATCGAAGGACGCGCAGCAGCTCCACGACCGCTGAGCGCCAATCGGGTGTCAGGTGCAGGACATGAGCCGCGATGGCGGATGCAAAGGTTTGGTCGGCGAAGGGCAAACCGGTAGCGTCAGCAACGGCGACGCACGGCCATGTTCCGTTCCTCTTGGCGACCAGCTTCTTAAGCATCTCGGGTGCTATGTCGACCCCGACGATGCGAATTCCCTTCTCGACCAGAGGTAGAGCGATCCGCCCGGTGCCGACGCCGATCTCGAGACACACGCCATCGCCCGGGAGCAAGGGCAGGAGGTTGGGAATCAGGTGCTCCGAGAGCGTCCGCGTTCGATCGTAGTAATCCGCCGCACGGTCGAACGAAACCGATTCCGTCAAATTTTTCTGCCGGCGCCCGCCCAGTAAGCGTCGCGAAGCGTTCGTTTCAGCAGCTT
>VBII01000286.1 GCA_005887735.1 Chloroflexota bacterium | reverse complement strand
GGTCCATCAAAGCGACCTGGCGCAGAGAGCCGCCCCCGTCGAGCTTCGCCGCAAGATCGCCATCCGACGCTATCGCGAAGGTGGTCGCGCTGTCCTTCGCGATGATCTGAACCGCCTCAGCTGAAACGTTCGGATACACCGGCACCGTAACCGCGCCGATGGCCTGGATCGCGAAGTCGCAGTACAGCCACTCCAGCCGGTTTTCGGAGATGAGGATCACGGTATCGCCGTGCTTCACCCCGGCGTCCATCAAGCCGGCAGCGACCGCAAGAATGTCGCGCCGGATGTCCGACCACGTCTCGTGCTGCCAGGGTCCGTCGCCGTCGCGGTGATGGACCAGCGGGCGGTCGTTGTATCTGGCGGCCTGGCGAAAGAAAACCCCAACGGTGGTGCGATCCGCGATCGATTCGGGATCGATGGCCGGGGTCGAGGTGGTCGCCCTTACCGACGTGGCGTTACTTAACCGCCTTGACCGTGAGCGTGAGGGTCCCGGAGGGTACGCCGACGGTGACCTTGTCGCCCTTCTTCTTGCCGACCAGCGCGCGGCCTACGGGCGAGTCGACCGAGATCCGGCCGGCCGACGGATCGCTCTCCACCGCGCCGACGAGGTGATAGGTTTCGGTCTCGCCTTCGTTGTCGACCACCTCGATCGTCGAGCCAGGACCGATTACGCTCGAGTGCGTATCCCTGATGATCTGGGCGCGGCCGATCATCTCCTGGAGCTCATAGATGCGGGCGTCCAAAAGTCCGACTTCCTCTTTCGCCTGCTCGTACTCCGGGTTGTCCTCGATGTCGCCAGGCTGGAACGCTTCCTTCAGGCGCTCACCGGCCTCGGCACGCCGCTTCAGCGCGACATCGAGGTCGCGCTTGAGCTTCTCGAGCCCCTCAGGTGTCAGCAAGACAGGTTCGGTTAGATCCATAGCCAAGCCCTTCACTGAATAATAGCCCGGCGTATGGACCCCTCCGATCTCAGAGCCGAGCTTGCCGAACGGCTGGCGAATAGTACGCCAATCGATGCTGAAACATTCAACGCGGTCTGCTTCGTGCTGACCCGTGCGCTCGAGGAGCTCGAGCTCGCCGTGCCCGAGGCAGCGCCTCTCGTCCGCCGGCTGCTGAGGGTGGCCGGCCGCGTCGTGATTGACACCGGAAAACCGGATTCTTCACCCGAGACCTGGCCCAACACGAGGGAGATGGCGCTGCAGTGGATCGATGAAGCGCTGCAGGCGCTCGGCTACGAGGCGCGCCCGGCCGAGCCCGCTTAGTTGATCAGTCGCGCGGCCGGCGGGGCCGGCGAGTAGTTCGGGTTGAAGTCGATCCCGGCGTTGGCGCTGCCCTGGACGATGGCCGCGTAGCAGATCACCTGGCCGGCGAGGGGAGAGGTGTCTGAGCCGAGGATGCTCCAGCTCGCGGTAGGCGAGTAGATGGTGCCGATGTACTGGGTGTTGGCGTTGCCGTTCATGTTCTGGTACTGACAGCTGTTGGCGACGGGGTTGGTGGGCTGCTGGTAGATGACGATCCAGTTGTACTGCTCGCCTGAGAACACATGGGTCGAGCCGTTGCCGTTCTGGTCGAGGCAGTTGTTGCCTGATGGGAACCAGAACTGCACCGCCCCGGGTGTGATCTTGGAAGTGGCGCACGGAGCGGCCGAATTGCCCGACCCCGAGGCCGGCGTGATCTGGCAGTAGTTCTCGTTGGCGACGTCGCCGCCGTTGTAGGGCGCCCACTCGAGCGACATCGCGTTGTTGTCCTGCGGGACCTGCGGCGCAGCCGGGCAGCTGGCGAAACACTGCGGAATGATCTCGTCCGCCGAAGCTCGGCACTGGGTCGCCCTGCTCTGCGCGTCACATGTGAACGTGGTAGTGACGTTGTTATAGGCGAAACCGCAGATCGTCACTGCTGGGTTGGCGCAGTTCCATCCACCACGTCCCTGCACAATCGTTCCGGTCCATCCCGGGACACCTGTGCCTGTCGCCGGCGGTGTGCCGCCATCCACCCAGCCCGGCGCCAGGAACGTGCCCACGAAGGAGAAGTTGTTCCGGTTGCCGCCGGGGTAGGTCTCACATCCGCCGGGATCGACGTACACGTTGTAGTACTGCGCACCGGGGGCGTTCTGCGTGATGTTCACGTTGATGCCGCTGTTGTTCGTGTCGATCGTGTTTATCTCCTGACAGATGGAGGGGGCGCTCTCGCGACGGCAGCCGACGAACCCGGAGCACGGATTCCCGGCGACCGTCGGATCCACGAAACGGTCGTAGCGGACCGAGGTCAGCTCAACGCCCCAGTTGCCCCCACCGCCCTGGTGCTTCAATCCGTTGCCCGCGCCGGCGATGGCAGTCGACAGGCTGAAGGCGCCGTCGCAACCGCCCCAGAAGGAAGCGCTGGGCCCGTTCTTTGAGCCGGGCTGGGTCCAGAGCACTTCGCCGGGAGGCTTGAGCTCGTTGGAGCTCAGGCCGCCGTGAGACGCATAGCCGCCGTTCCACGTATAGACGCCCGCGTCGAGGAAGTAGCAGGTGTTGCTGCTGATCGACCAGTTGTTGTACGTACCGGGGGTCATCTCCCAATACCCGCCGCGGCCGAACACGGCCCCGGCAAGTCCGTAGTACGCCTCAGACGTCGCCGTGTAGCCGGGGTCGGGCAGACTTGGTGCGGGCACGACGGGAGCTCCCAGGATGTCAGTGCCGTTGCAACCGCCAGGGCCTGGCGGGTAAGGGACGAAGCCGGGGTTGGCGTTGTAGCAGTAGTACTGCGCCGTGTCGCAAGTCGAACCGGCCTGCCCGTAGCAGTTGCCGGCGAGGTGCAGGTTGGGGTCGACACACGCTGTCCCGTTGCTGTACGCATCACCGAGGATGGTGAGAGTGGACGCATTGCCCTTCATCTGGGTCGCGCAAGCCTCGGAGCTGAGCGTCAGCAGGGCAGGCGTCTGCCGCTGGTTGCCAACGATGGAGGTCGCGGTAGCGCTGATTCCGACCGCCGGCGAGCCGCCGAAGATCTGGATGAAGGCCAGGGGAAGGTTGTGGTTGGTCAGGAACGTGAACTGATAGCCGTTGAACTGAGTGTTGATTGCGGTGATGTCCAGTGTGTAGCCGCCCGCGAAGGTGTCGTGCCACGTGTCTATGGGCAGATTGTCATTGGGTGGCACACCGGTCACGCCCGTGGGTGGGTGGGAGGTGGACGCAAGCCCGGTGTAGATACGGAGGTTGGCCTCGTACACCGCAACTGCCTTCGGGATGACGGCGTTGACGTCGCCGACGTTGTCGTACCAGTCGCCCGCCGCCAATGCGGCCGCATCGACTGCGGTCTGCTGGTCGCGCCGGTCGACGTAGGCGCGGCCCGAGTCGATCGCGAGGCCGAGCATGCCGAACAGCACGAGGATCAGCAGCGCGATCAAGACGATCGCCTGTCCTTCCTGCGCACGGCCCAGCCGCAGGCGCAGCCGGGACCTAGTTCGAGTATTCGGCACGGTAGATCGCATATGCGGTGATGACGATGTTGTTGCCGACAACTTGCTGGATGATCGGTGTGACGGGCTGGAACGTGTACCACAGCGTCACTTTGATCGGTTCATTGCCGACCGCGGGCGTGACGTTGTTGCAGCCCGCGCCGAGGTTGGGCGGCGGGTAGGAGCCCAATCCGCCGCGCGGACCGTTAGGCGTGCCGTTGCCGGCCTGGCTCGGATCTGTGACGAAGATCCATCCGGTGTTGGCTGCTGGAATCGAAGGTGATCCCTGCGGAACGCCGTTGTTGGGAAGAGGGCCGTTGGGACAGGCCGGGTTGTTGGCCAGGTTCATGATCACGGCGTGCCCCTGGATGGCCGTGGCGACGTCGCTGTCGGTTGGCCATGTATGCGTGTTCCCATTAGGGTCGATGAAGTAAGAGGCCCGCACGGCGACGCGCGCGCCTTCGTTGGCCGCCTGCTGCAGCGTTATGTAGAGGTAGAGGGCGCGGCCGAAGTCGATGATCCCAAAAGTCAGCAGCAGGATGATCGGCGCGATGATCGCGAACTCGGTCAGTCCCTGCGATCGCTGGCTGCGCGTGTACGACCCGACGTTCTCTTTCATGGCTTGCCCTGGATGGTGAAGTGCTCGTTGTACGCGAGGTTGAGCGTGTTGCCAAAGAGGCTTTGTATGAACGGCGTGATGAGCTGGAACTTCATCAGCACCTGGACGTTGATATCGCCCAGGCGCCATGAGTTGTCGGTGGGCGCGTTGAGTTGCGAGCCTGACTGTGATCCATTCGGTGTCGTATAGCACGCATAGACATAAACGGTCTGCGGCGTGGGCGGATAGGCCGCGCTTGGATATGGCTTGTCGCCCGACGTGTTGTTGTCGCTTGGCACCAGGCACCCCGCGCTGGGGATGAAGGTCACCTGCGCGTTGCTGAACCCCGCGCCGCTGAGGGCCTGCTGGACGGTCGTGATGATCTCCGAGTCCTTCAAATACAGGTTGGCTCGCGACGAGGTGTTGAACCACGCCGCGTGGCGGGCACCCTCTCTCGCCGCGCCCTGGAGGGCGACCGAGAAATAGAAGGCGCGCGAGAGGTCGATCAGGCCCATCGCAAGCAGCAGCAGAACCGTCGAGGAGATTGCGAACTCGACGAGCGACTGCCCGCGCTGCTTTCGGCGGTACTCGCCGGTTCTACCTTCAGGCACTTTGGCCACGACATTTAACCAATCGGGGAGCCATTCTGTTGGCGCTAACGAGGAAAAAGCTGTTTTCGTTCGTGAAAAGGGCAAGGAATCTGTAATTGCCTGTCCCGGCGCGGCGGCGGCGGCCCTAGCTGATCAGCAGGTGGGCGGGGTTTCCCTTGAGGCCGACGGCGAAGGTCAGGGTGTCGGTCGAGGTGACATTGGTGGTGATCTGGTAGCGCAGCGACCACCACCAGTTGTTCGGGTTGGCGCCTGGGTTGTAGCCGCCCGGGATCGGGATCTCGAAGCGGATCCAATGGCCGTTGAAGTTCGTCGAGCCGCCTGAGGTCGCCCGCACTGTCGCGGTCTGTGGCTGCCCCGTCTGGGCCAAACACGGCATGGGCGGGTTGGTCAATCCGCCGGTGCCGGTGCAGTTGACCGCAGGGCCGCTGTTGGTCCGCGTCAGTCCCACGTCCCAAACATGGATCACGCTTGGCGCGGCCACCGTCACGACGGCGCCGCTGTTGTCGAGGATGAACAGGTCGACGCTTCCGCCACCGGAGATGTCGCCGGGGTCGTACACGTCAAGCGTCACCGTCTGGCCGGCATAGTCGGGCGGGACCTTGAACATGGGGACGTCGAAGTGGCCGCCGGCCGCGACTGCAACCGGCGTGTAGACCGCCATGTCGTCCCACGCGCCGAGCGAGCAGCCGGAGCACGAGCCCGAACCGCTCATCAACCCGTTCTGGTCGACGACGCGGACCGCGTAGCCCTTGTGCGCCTGGCCTCCCGAGCTGCTGCCGTTGGTGGGCGGGTTGGTGCCGTCAAACCCAAGCGTGTCGACCCGCATACGGTACTGGCCGGGCGGGAGCATGCCGCCGGCGGGCGTGACCAGGCGCTGGAATGTCCCGCCGTCACCCGCACCGGTGTAGTTGGTGATGTCGACCCATGCGTGGTATGTCTGCATGTTGACGGGGTTGCCGTTGGCGTCCCACTGCTGGGTGATGTAGCTGCCGAGGTTGTTGATCGGGTTGTAGTTCTTGGCGGGAGCGCACGCGCCGGTGCAGTTGGCCGGCGTCTGGTAATAGCCGGTGGCGTCGATCGGAAAGACCTTGACCTTGCTGATCTCCTGGTCGCTGGCGCGGATGAAAGGAGTGTTGACGACGTACACCGTGTACTCCATCGCCGAGTACAGGTTCTGCTGGGCTGGGCTGTACCCGTTGAGGTCCATGGAGTCCTCTTCGTGCAGGTAGTAGCTCTGGCCAGGGCTGCAGCTGTCGAGCCGGTTGGTGCCGGGCAGCATGATGTGGCTGTCGCAGTTGTTGTGATAGCTGGGTCCGCCGCCGGCCCACGATTCCGAGGCCGGCAGCGTGCCGCCGTGGCCGCCGCCCGACCTGGTTGGGCAGAAGTAGGTGTTGTTGACATCCGTGCCGGTGCTGGTGCAGTTATCCGGCGCGAAGATCGCGTTGTAGACCTGGATGTAGCCGCCGCTCGGCAGGTTGACCAGGTAGTTGTAGCCGCCCCGATTCGGAAGTGAAGCATCCACTGTGTCGCTGCCCTGAGTGCTGCTGATCGCATGCACGTCGCTTGACGCGCCGGCCGACCCCCCGGCGGGGGTGGGAGTGAAGGCATCTCCCTGCACGCGGTCCGTCGACCAACCCTCGGTGCGCATGAAGAAGTAGCTGTTGCCGCCGGTGCCGAGCTGCGAAGTGACGGACCCGGTCTGCGTGCCGGGCTGTCCCAGCGAAAGCGGAGGGAGGTACGTCGCGATCGCGGTGCGTGCAACCTTGAAGCTTGGGACGCCGAACAGGCCCATGAAAAAGGTGCCCACGTTCCGCGTTACCGTGACCTGCAGCTTGTTGTCATAGCCGGCAACAGGTGAGGTGGTCACCACCACGCCGCCGGTACCCGACGCGGTGCAGGTTCCCCCGGAGCACGAGATCGGGCCGTTGGCGTCGAAGCCGTTCTTGCGCGCTTCGACCATCGCGCGATCAGTCGCATCATTGCCTGTGCCGGCAGGGATGGCCTGCGAGGGCGTGAACTGCCCCGGCATGAACACCACACCCGAAAGCGCGGCAGCCCCAGCTGCTCGCTCGGCGAGGTTGTTGTAGTAGTAGCCGATCCCTCCGTCCACTGCGAGGCCGATCAAGCCGATGAGCACCACCAGCATGAAGGCGATGATCACGACCGCCTGCCCCAACTGCTTGCGGAGTTGCGAGCGTACGCGCGCCACCTCAGACCAGCACCGGCGCGGCTTTGTAGACGGCGTGCTCGTTGAGGTTGATCGTGAAGCCCAGCACCCCCGTCGGGGGCGTATACGTCCAGTCGAGCCGAACGCCGATCGAAGTCTCGCTCGGGGGAATCTGGTTGCGCGCCGTCAGCGGAAAGCTGGAGTGGAGAGTGTTGCCGCTCGCGTCGAACTGATCGTACGGATCGATGGCGGCGTTGAAATCGCCGCCGGCGCTCGATGGGCTGTAGATCGTGATCGTCCTCAGGGTCGAATAGTTCATCGACCCCGCGACGGCCAGCACGTTGCGAACGATGTCTTGATCGACCTGGGCGGTGGTAAGCGTCGGATTCGTGATCGTGCCGCCGATCTCCGCCGCGAGCCGCGCTCCCTGCCTGCATGCACTGCCTGCGACCACCTTGTCGGAGATCATCACGGCGGTGTTGAAAACGCCAAAGAGCATGAAGATGAGGACCGGTGATGCCACCGCCAGCTCGATGAGCGACTGGCCTCCTTGCCACCTACGACGCACAGTCGTCATCAATACGTCTGCGGCTCGAGACGGATGTCGAATGTCTGGCTGAGATTGATTGCGGTCGGTGCGATGAAGATGCCTGTCTTCCACTTGTACCTGTACTGGAGCGTCACACCAAGAAAGTCGCTCTGGCCGTTGGTCACGTTCCGAGAGCTGGAAGGCCACGTCACCGCGCCGATGGGCGTTCCGTCCAGCTGGTAGCGGTTGTAATGAAGCGCGTCCACCAGCAGCGCGCCGTTGCCCGTTTCGAACAGGTGGTAGATGTCGATTTCCGTCACCTGGGCAAGCGTTGTGGTGCCGATGGCGGTGCGCTGAAGCTGTTGAATCGAAATCGCGTCGGCGTTGGCCGCGTTGCCCGACTCCGATTCCTGTCGAGCTATCTCGCCGGCTCCGAAGCGAGCCGATCCCACCACGAACAACAGCAGACCGCTCTCGACGATGCCGAGGAGAAGGAAGAACAGGATGGGTGCGACCATCGCGAATTCGGTCATCGCTTGAGCCCGCGACCTTTCACGCTGGTGCGTTAAGTTCGTTTTGAGCATTCCCACGTCCAGCCTTCGTTCGACTTAACGTGGATCGGATTGGCCGATTGCGATGAATCCACATTCTTAGGAGTCACCAGTGGGCTTCCCTTAAAAGCCATGGCAACCCAGTGCTTCGCGAACGGTGATCCAGTCTCCCCGCTAAGCAGTGCCGTCCAGGATCGGAGCCTCTAGCTGAACCTGCCTGACATCTCCCTGCCTGCCGTTTCTTGAGCTGACCTTGCGCACAAGGCGGGCGCGGCGCGGTTCGAGCACCGGCGCCGCCTCGGGCATTCGACGCTGCGCGTCCTCCACCACCGACAACGCTTTTTGCGGATCGCGGCGGCGCCACTCGAGCAGACGTGCCCGCGCCACCGACACTCTGATGTCATCGCGCGCGCTCGCCTCGAGCCAGTCCAGGAGCCGGTCGGCGCTCGTGATCGAGCCCTTTCGAACCAGGCGCCGGGTGAGGAGCAGGCCTGCGGTCGCCGCGGCCTCTCCGGCTGCGAACGCTGTCGCGTTACGCAGCGCGCGCCATCCGTCGGCCCGGGCGCCTCGGCGCCACCGGTGGCGGCCGAGAGCGAGCCAATCATCCGCGTCCATGTCGACATCCGCGCCCTGGAGCCGGCGCAGCAGTCGCGAGTGCAGGTGAACGAGGCTGATCACGTCGAGGCGGTTGTGCTCGAGCGCGGCTTCGAGAAAATCTCGCGCGCCGGCGCGCAGGTAATCGAAGTAAGCATCCGGCACAAGCGCGCTCGGCAGCGGGTCGTCGCGCTCATAACCGAGCACGCGCTCCTCGACGTAGCGCAGCGTGCAGGTCTCGAGACGATGTCGGTACAGGGCGCGGACAAGCGTCAGCAGGTCTACGTGCGCTTTGTGGGTGAACTCGCCCGGCATGCGAGCCATCACCCAACGGGTGCGCAGCACGGGTAGGTCGAAGGAGCCGCCGTTGAAGGTGGCTACGCCATCCGCCGCAACCAGTTCGTCGTGCAGAGCCTGCAGGAACGCTGACTCCATCCCGGGCTCGGGCAGAAAGAATTGAGCGACGCGAAGACCGCATTCCAGCGGTGTCGCGATCGCTGCGGCGAAAACGTAGGTGCCCGCGCCGCCGGTCAAGCCGGTGGTCTCCGTATCGAGATAAGCGACCGAGCCAGGGTCGGGATCCAGCGGCGGAAGGGCGAGCACCTCCTGGCGAACCGCCGCCATGCCGTAGCGCGTCGTCACTTCGTCGAACCCGTGCGGCAGCTCGTAGCTGCGCCGCGGTCGAGGGCGTGGCGGCGCGCCTAGACGGGTAAGGCGCTCGCGCAGAGAAGTCGCAGACACGCGTCCTTTGCTCCTTCGACGAGATGCAGGGGACCGACGCACGACGGACATCCCGCGGCGCAAGGGCAATCGCGGACGAGCGCAGACGCGTCGTCGAGCAGCTCGTGATGGAGCTCATAGAGACGGGCGGCAAAGCCGACGCCGCCCGGGTAGACCTCATACACCGTGACCGTCGGAAGCTGTGTGGTGATGGAGCGGACCTCGGCCACGGACCCGAGGTCTCGCGGGTCGCACATCAAGCGAAGGCTCGCGACGTGGCGGAGCGAATGCGCCATCCCTTGCAAGCCCGCCTCCAACTTTTCCCGGCCGAGCGTCCTCCACAGCCCTTCGTCGACCGTGATCCAGTAGCCGGTCGTGTGCAGCGTCTGCTCGGGAAGATGGATCGGTCCAGCGCCGATGTTCTCGTGCGTGTGAAATCGAATCTTCTTGAACATCGAGGCAAGGCTCGTGATCTTCACTTCCCCATGGCTGCGGGTGAGGGGGTCCCCATGCGGGCCGTCAAAGGTGTCGAGCACCTGCACGGTCACCGATGCCAGCGCGTCGGTGTAGTAGTCGACGTCGACGGGACGGACGTACGCCTTCTTCTCATTCCAGTCCAGCCGATCGACGTGGTACTGCGCGCCCTCATGCAGGTACACGGCCTCTTCGTGCAGCAGCACCGGCGCGGTGAACTGGTCCATCTCGCCGATGACCTGCGGGCGAGGCTGCGACGTGTCGATGATCACGACGTTGTCGGCGAGGATGCGGCGCAGGTGCACTTCCTCGGCGGGAAAAGCCTGCCGGCTCCAGAACCACCTACCCGCCGAGCGGGTCGCCGAACCGTCCTCTTCGAAAAGATGCAGCAGCTCCTGGACGTCGGCCCCGCCCAGCCTCTCGTCATCCAGGAACGGAAGCTCGAATAGTCCAGCCTGAAGATGTGCCGCGAGCAGCAGCAGGTTGTCCGGATCGATGAGGCCTTCTTCGGGATCAGCGCCGAGGAAATATTCGGGATGGCGGACGATGAACTGGTCGAGCGGTGAGCTCGACGCGACAAAGACGCCAACCGAACCTGACCTGCGGCCCGCGCGCCCCAGCTGCTGCCACGTCGAAGCGATCGTGCCCGGGTAGCCGACCAGCACCGCGCACTGCAAGGTCCCGATGTCGATCCCGAGCTCCAGTGCGTTGGTGCTCACCACGCCGGTGATCTCTCCGTTGCGCAGGCCGGCTTCGATCTCTCGCCGATGCAGCGGCAGGTAGCCCGCGCGGTAACCGCGGACGCGTCGCGACGAGTCCAGGCGCGGATCGAGATCCTGCCTCAGGTAGCTGAGCATCACCTCGACCTGCAAGCGGCTGCGGCAGAAGACGATGGTCTGCACGCCGGCGCGAATCCATGGCGCGGCGATCCGCCGCGCCTCGAGCATCGAGCTGCGGCGAACGCCGAGGTCTCGATTGAGGAGCGGTGGGTTGTAGAAGACCAGTCGCCTCTCGCCTCGCGGCGCGCCGCTCCGATCGACCAGCGCGATGTCGTCTTCCTCGAGGAGGCGCTTCGCCAGCTCGAGCGGGTTGCGGATGGTCGCCGACGCGCAGATGAACGTGGGGTTTGAGCCGTAGAAGTTGCAGATCCGCTTCAGCCTCCGGATGACGTTCGCCACCTGGCTCCCGAACAGACCGCGATAGGTATGCAGCTCGTCGATGACGACGAACTCGAGGCTGGAAAACAGTCGCCGCCATCGCGTGTGGTGGGGTAGCAGCCCGGTGTGGAGCATGTCGGGATTCGTCATCACGACGTGGCCGCCTTCGCGGATCGCGGTGCGCCTGCCAGGAGGCGTGTCACCGTCATAGGTGTCGACACGAACCTCGATCGGCAGGCCTGATTTCAGCGCGCCGAGCTCAGCCAGCTGGTCCTGCGCCAGGGCTTTGGTCGGATATACATATAGGGCTCGTTTTTCAGGGTTCTCCAGCAAACGCTGAAGGACCGGGAGGTTGTAGCAGAGCGTCTTTCCGCTTGCCGTGGGGGTGACGACGACCAGGTGCCGGCCGCGGCGGACCGCTGCGTATGCCTCCGCCTGGTGCGAGTACAGGCGCTGAACGCCCCGACCCGCCAGGGCGGCAACCAGCTCCGGGCGGAGGTCGGCCGGCAAGGGCACGAAGTCGGCGGCGGTTGCGGGAATTACGTGATCGAGCGTTATCTCACCTGAAAACTCGGCGGGATCGAACCGGGGCGCCGGGGCGCGATCGGACATATGTTCGGGAGGTTAAACGAACATTCGTTTGCAGTCAAGTGAGCTGGAGGGGGCGCCGCCTGCCCCCAGGCAGGCCCCAACCGAGCGCTACGAGCCGGGCTCAGATGCCGACTTCGAGCGGCTGTACCGAAACACGTACCGCCGGATTGTCGGCACGCTGATCACGCTCGTCCGCGACGTGCCGACGGCCGAAGACTGCGCCCAGGAGACATACGAGCGTGCCTACCGAGGCTGGGCGAAGTGGCGGCCTGACGCGCCGGTCGAAGCCTGGCTGCACCGCATCGCGATCAACGTGGCCATCTCAGATCGGCGTTACCAGCGGTTGCGCCAGGCAGGCGAGGTCATTCGAAGGCTGGGCCGGCCGGCGCCGGGGCCCGATCCGGCAATGATCGCCGAGCACTCCCTGGTCGTCCAGGCGATGCAAAAGCTCCCGCCCAAACAGGCCGCCGCGCTCGTCCTGCGCCACTACCACGGCTACACCAACCGCGAGATCGCCGCAGCCCTGGACGTCCCCGAACAGACGGTCGCCTCACGGCTGGCCGCCGCGCGGAAGCACCTCCAGGCTGTGCTGGGCAAGTAGGCGATGGAAGCGAGAATGGTTGGCGGCGGTCCGGTCGGCGTTATGGCTTCTTACAGATGAGAGATATCGAGCGCGAGCTGGAGCAAGAGCTGCACCGGGTGCTCGACGCCGTGGCCGCGCGTCCCATTCCGCCCCGTCGGGCGGTGGGGTCAAGCGCCGGCCTCAGGGCCCTGGTCGGCGGCGCCGGCGCGGCGCTGGCGGTCAAGGTTCTAACGGGCGTTGCGGTCGCGGCGGCTGCCGTGACGGTGGCTGGCGCAGCGACCACCGGCAGCTTGAACCCGGCGGTCTGGGGCCAGGCCGTATCCGACCAGGTCGTCAAGTGCAAGCAGGATGTCGCGAACAGCGGCCAGCACGGCATCGGCGACTGCGTCAGCTCGTTTGCCAGCCAGCACGGCGCGGCGGTGTCCAGCGCCGCTCGTCAGCACGGCAACGGCGACGGGAATGGCAACGCCAACGGCAACGGAAGCTCGAACAGCAACGGAAACGCCGGCGGTCACAGCAAGGACAAGACCAAAGACCACACCCCGCCTGCGAAGACGTCGTCCATCTCCCCGCCGACTTTCGATCCGGAACCGATCGATCAGGTGAACACCCATCAACCGGTGACGATCTCGCCGCGGCCGTAGCGGCGGATTCCGTTTACCTGGACCCTTCCTCTCGTAGGGCCGGGCCGCAAGGTTCGGCCCTTTACTTTGCTATGGACCTGTCGAACACTTCGACGCCGAGTGCCTTCAGCTCTTCCCGAAGCTGATCCGAACGCACGAAGTCTTTCGCCGCCCGAGCTTTCTCGCGCTCGGCGATGAGCTTCTCGGCGCCGGCCGGCAAAACGCGCTCGGAGTCTGTCCTTGCGAGATCGAGACCGAGAACTCTGTCCCAATCCGTCAGCAGGCCGGACTTGGTCGATCTGGCGACATCGGAGCGGACGAGCTCGGCGACCAGCGCCATCGCTCGCGGAAGGTCGAGGTCATCCGCAACCGCGGCACTGAATCGCGAGTCCCACTCCTCCCGCACGGGATCCACTTCTCCTTCATGGTCTTGCGACCACTCGGCGATCCGCTCGCGCAGGTTTCGCAGAGCCCTGTCGGCACCCGTCAGGCCGTCGACGCTGAAGTTCAGCGGCGCCCGGTACTTTGCCTGCAGCGCGAGATAACGGAACGCCAGCGGGTCCAGACGCTGCTCCTCGATCTCGGTAACGCGCAGGAAGTTGCCCGCGGACTTCGCCATCCGAGCGCCCGACAGCATCAGCAGGCCGCCGTGCATCCAGGCCCCGACGACGCGGTGGCCGGTCGCGGACTCTGATTGCGCGATCTCTGCTTCGTGGTGCGGAAAAACGTTGTCCGCGCCGCCGGTGTGGACGTCAAATCGGTCGCCGAGGAGCGACATCGACATCGCCGAGCACTCGATGTGCCAACCGGGGTATCCCGGTCCCCATGGACTCGGCCACACCTGCAGTCGGTGCTGGCCCGCCGCCTTCCAGAGGGTGAAGTCGCCGGGATGGCGCTTGCGCGGGTCAGGCTCGCCGCGTGCGCCCGCCATCAGCTTCGCGGTCGAGTTGCGCGAAAGCCGCCCGTACGCGGGGAAGCTTCCGATGTCGAAGTAGACGGTTCCGCCG
>VBII01000051.1 GCA_005887735.1 Chloroflexota bacterium | reverse complement strand
TCGTGCGGAACCGTGATCACTGCGGGATGAAAGTGCTCAGACTCGTCCCATCGCAACGCATTCCGCAGCGCCGGCCTGCCGGCCGGAGGATTCCACTCCACCAGAAGAAGCTCGACGGGCATGCGGAACCGCTCTGCCTGCTCCGCCAGCCCGTCGATGAAGAGCTGCATGCGGGCGAGCAGGTTTCCTCCGTGGTCGTCGTTGCGCGAGGTCGCGACGACGGTCAGCTGGGGCGCGTTCACGTAGCGACCAGCCGGCGAAGGCGGCGGGCGAGCGAACGCGCCTCCCCTATGGAGAAAACATTCGTGGCAACGAGCCAGGTGGCGAGGAGCCCCAGCGACCAGAGGGGACTCAGCACCGTTAGCGGTGACATGCCGGAGCGCTGCGCGATGGCGATCACAAGCTGGACCCCGACGCCACCCGCGACGATGAGCAGCAGCTTGCGGTACTCGTACTCAATCCGCATCACCCTGCGCGACACCACAAGTGTGATCAGCGCCGTGATCACGTACGTCGCCACCGTCGACCAGGCCGCGCCGAGCATTCCGAAAGTCGGGATCAGCGCGAAGTTGAGGGCGATGTTCACGGCGGCACCCAGTCCTCGGAACATCGTGCCCAGCTCAGGACGAAGCCGGATCGACGTCGGCGCGCTCAGCATGTGCTGCAGCGTGGCGAAGAAGTTGGCGAACGCGATGAGGAACACCACCGAAGTTGCGGCGAAGTATTCCTGCCGGGCATGGATGATCGTCAGCAGGACCGGGGCCGACGCCGAGATGAAGACGACGAGCGCCATGCCGATGATGGCGAAATAGGTGGCGACCCTGCCCATGGTCTTCGTTCCATCCGGATTGCGGTACTCGCTCAACACGAACGGGTCCCACGCGGCGGAGGTGGCGGTGCCCAGGACCTGCTGTTCGATCAGCCCGATCCGGTAGCCCAGGCTGTAGACGCCCGCCTGGGCGAGGCTGGCAAACCGGGTGATGAAGAGCCGGTCGGAGAACTGCATGATCCAGTCCGCCAGCAGGGCGGGCACGCCGGGTATTCCGAATCTCAGGGCCTGGCGGAGCTCGGTCCGGGAAAAGGCATCGAGCCTGAGGTGCTGCCGTACGAGCCAGATCCCAACCGCGCTCATCAATGTGTTCGCGATGACAGCGCTGCCGAAAACTGCCACGGCGCCGGCGTGAAAGAAGATCGCCAGCCCCGCGGTCAGGGCCGTGGTCAGGACCGTCGTCGTTGAGGTGAAGATCACGTACGGGCGGGACTGCTGCTTGGCCCGCACCGCGAACTCGGCCATCTCGCGCGGTGCGGACAGCACCACGTTGAGCGCGATCAGGGTTCCGCTGACCTGGATGTCGGTCGACGTCCCGCGCCCAAAGATCGCCCAGCCGGCGAGCATGACGACGGTCACGAACAGCGAGCTCACGAACGCCGTCGCCATCGACGTCGTCACAGCCTTGTTGGCGGAGTCCGTCTCGCCGGCCGCGTTGTACTCGGCGAGAAAACGGAACATCCCGCTGTTGAGGCCCAGGCGCGCCACGACCGTGGCGGCGAGCGCGATCACTTGTCCTGTTGCGGCGACGCCGAACTGCCGGGGCGAGAACTGCGTCGCGTAGACCGGTAGCAGGGCAAACGAGCAAAGCAACGAGATCGCAGAGCCAACGCTGTAGACGCCGAGGTGGCGCGCGACGCGCCAGAGCGGACCGTCTACAACAGCGATCGGTTCCTGCATTCGCTTCGGCCTAGGCGCCGCGGTAGGCGGACCGCCGCGTCGGGCGCAGCCTCGCTTCGGGAAGGGCGCGCTCCGGCATGCCCCACCCGTCAAGGTTGAGGCGCCACGCGCCGCGCCGGCGACCTTTCCAGATCGTGTGGTTCACCTCCAGCGCGGCTGGGTCGGTGAGGACGGGGATGCCTTCTTTGCTCAAGCGGTTGAACAGCGCCTGCTGCGACTCGAGCGAGAACCCCGACGAATGCTCGAGGTGGTACGTGGGATCGGAGAGCTCGTTGAATGCGTACCCAGCGGCAGCAGCCTGGTAGAGCAGAACGCTGTCCAGGTTCCAGCTGAACATCTCCCACTCCGGATATCCCCTCAGCTCGTTCCACGCCCGGCGCGTCATCAAGGTGAAATCGCCGCACGCGTTGAGGTGGAGGCGGGGCAAGAGGAAGATCGAGATGAAGGCTCTCCGATAGCGCGTGAGCTGGGAAGTGCCCTTCGGTGCGGGGCGGAGCATGCGCTCGACGAAAGTGATTGGATTTGCGAGCGCGAGCTTAGACAGCGCAGCGCCACCGCGCACGTAGCGCTGCGCCTCGCCGGCATTGGCATGGTAGATGCCGGTCTTCTTGTTGACCCTTATCGGCTCGCTCCGGCGGAGCGCCTCGGGATCTGTGGTGACATCTGGGTCGAAGGGGATGTCGTAGCGGTCTGCCCGATAGACGGCGCGATCCTGCAGCGGTCGTGTGCTGGCGCGGTACAGGTTGTCGGACAGCAGGATGTCGATGTTGGTCGCGAGGACTGCGTCACCCTCGGCGCGCCTGATCCCTACGTTCTTGGCGATCATCTGGAAGAAGCTGAGCTTGCCGGCGCCGGACAGCCTGGCGTGGATCTCGCTCGGCACCGTCACCGCCCGCGCGGCGAACCCGTCCACCTCCTTTGCGGTCAGCACCTCGGATAGGGGTGGCCTGTCGGCCGGCGGGTTCCAATCGACGAGGATGAGCTCGACCTCGCCGCCGAGACGTTCGACCTGGTCGGCGAAACCGTCGACGAACGTCTGCATGCGGGGCACGAGGTTGAGGCCATGACCGTCGTTGCGCGACGCGGCCACCACCGTGAGCATGCTCAGGACCCGTACCGGAGGGCGGACCGCCAGGTCTTGAGGCGGGTGCGGAGGCGGCGCGTGGAGCGAAGCGCATGGCTCAGCACCTGCCGCGGCCGGGCCGTCCGGTATTTCCACGCGGTCGCAGGCACCACGCGGCCGCCGGCGGTCAGCTTCCAGTTCGCATTCACGATCGTGTAGTAGTTCGTCCAGTGCTTGATCCACTGCCTGTTTTCGCGCGCTTCGACGCCATACCAGACATCGACTGTAGGAGCGTGCAGATAGTCGTGGTTCTGGTGCAGCAGCGTCACG
>VBII01000285.1 GCA_005887735.1 Chloroflexota bacterium | reverse complement strand
TACGAGAGAGGGACTCGTAGCCGAGGTGATCACGCTGCTCGGTGGGCTGGCCGGCATCGGCCTGCTGGTCTATGGCCTCACCGTCAGAAGAGCACCGGCCGGCCGGCCATCGTCGATGCCCCGGCCGCAAACGCGAGCGGCGCCTCGACCCCGCGCCACCCGCGATCTCGTGCTCGGGGTGGGCGGGATCGGGCTGGCGTTGGTCCTGCTTGGTGGGCTTGCCGTCAGCGGGGGCGCGTTGTGGGCGGCTTTCGGACTGGCCCTGCTGCTGCCGATGCTCACGGGTTGCGCCTATCTATGTGTACGGTTCCTGCGCGCTAGCCCCTGAGCGACAGGACCTCGCCCACCAGGTAGAGCGACCCGCACACCAACACGTTTCCCACCACTCCCGCCAGTTCCTCCGCCTGCTCGAGGGCAACGCTCGCCGACCCCACAGCCCGTGCGCCATCGCCGTAGATGGCGACGAGGTCCTGGGGCGAGATGACGTGGCCGTGCGCGCTGGCCGCCTCGGTGAAAACGACGGCATCCGGGCGCAACGTCCGCAGGGCGGCGAGCAGCAGGACCGGATCTCGCTCGCTCAGCATCGCGAACACCGCGACCAACCTTTCCGACCCGATCAGCTTTCGCAAGGCGGCGCCGGCCGCGACCATCGCGGCCGGGTTGTGTCCCCCATCGAGGATCACGCGAGGATGTTGCGCGATCACCTGCAGGCGTCCTGGCCAGACGGTTGCCGCGAGCCCGTTGCGGACCGCCTCATCGCTCACGTCGCCGATCTGGTGGGCGGCCGCCACGGCCAGAGCGGCGTTGTCGGGTTGAAACTCGCCGAGCAGACGGAGCCGCAGGTCGCGGTGCTCAAATCCTGGTCCGCTGACCGCGAGGACGTGACCATCCCAGCCCGCAGATTCGGCACTCACGCGTATCTCGCGACCGAGGCGCCACACTGGCGCGACTTCTGTGCCCGCGCGAGCTTCAACGATCTCGAGTGCTTCACCCTCACAGCCGGTCGCCACCCGATTGCCTCGCTTGATGATGGCCGCCTTCTCGCGCGCGATCTCCCCGATCGTGCTGCCGAGATATTTCTGATGATCCAGGGCGACATTCGTGATCACCGCAACGCCGAGGTCAACGGCGTTCGTGGCGTCGAGCCGGCCACCCAGCCCGACCTCGCAGACGAGCGTGTCGGTGCGCAGAGCGAGATAGGCGATCGCCATCACAGTCAGCATCTCGAACTCGGTGGGCGGACCGAGCTCTGACCCGACCGCTTCGAAGGACGGCATCAAGCCCTCGAGCGTGGCGACAAAATCCTTCTCGCTGATCGGCGTGCCGTTGACCTCGATCCTCTCCGTGTACGACACGAGATGAGGCTTGGGCATGAAGCCCACGTCATGGCCCGCGGCTCGCAGGATCGCGCTCAGGCATGCGCCGGTCGAGCCCTTGCCGTTGGTGCCGGCGATGAGCGCTCCCTTCAGCTTCCGATCCGGCCCGCCGATGTGGTCGAGCAGGGCTCGGGTGCGCTCGGTCCCGAGCTTCATCGCGAAGCGACCCTGTCGAGAGATGAAGTCGAGCGCTTCTTGGTACGTCAACGATTCACGGGCGCCGGCGGACCTCTGCCTCCAAGGTGTTCTTGATGAGCATCGCCCGCGTCATCGGGCCGACCCCACCCGGATTCGGGGTCAGCCATCCCGCGACCTCTTCCACCCCGGGCCCGAGATCGCCGACCTGGCGCCCATCGACCCAGTTCGTGCTGACGTCCACGACGGCAGCGCCCGGCTTGACCATGTCGGGTGTGATCAGGTTGGCGCGCCCCGCGGCCGCGACGAGGATGTCCGCCGTCCGGGTGTGACCCGCCAGGTCTTGCGTCTTGGTGTGGCAGACGGTCACCGTCGCGTTGCGCTTGAGCATGAGGAGCGCGGTCGGCTTGCCGACCAGGTTGCTGCGCCCGACGATCACCGCATCGGCGCCGGCGATGGGAACCCCGAATTTTTCGAGCAGGTACACGATGCCCGCGGGTGTGCACGGCTCGACGCCACCAGCCATCCCCAACGCGACCTTGCCCGCATTGATCGGGTGGAATCCATCGACGTCTTTCCCCGGATCGACCGCCAGCACGAGGCGGGACATGTCGATCTGCTTCGGCGCCGGTTGCTGGATCAGGATCGCGCTCACCCTCTCATCCCGATTCAGCCTCTCGACCAGGGCGAGCAGCTCCTCGGTGGTGGTGCCCGCAGGAAGGCGGTGATCCTCCGACTCGATGCCCACGCTTCGCGCGTTGCGCTGCTTCAGCTCGATGTACTGCGCCGAAGCCGGGTCGTCACCGACCAGGACAGTGGCCAGCCTCGGCCGCGAGCCGCCGTGCGCCACTCGCTCGGTCACCGCCTGCCCGACCTCGGTGTAAACCTGCCTTGCAACGGCCCTGCCGTCAAGGACGCGCGCCGTCACTCGAGCCCCAGCTCCCGGCGCGCGGCATCGGCCACCAGGCGCATCACCTCGCGCAGGTCTCTGCCGCTCTCGCGCGAGATCCGACGGCAGTCTTCGTATTCGGGCGCAACGTCTATGGGCTGCCCGCCAAGCTCCTTCACCTTGACGCGGGCCGAGCCAAGCGCCGTCTCGACCTGGATGACCCGCCGCGCCGCGATGACTCGCTGCACTGGAGTCATGCGGACGCCCAGCGTCGTGCTGCGCCGGAGGAGGTGCTCACTCAGGTGCCCGACCAGCTCCGGCGGCGACATCACGCTGAGCACGTGCCCAGGCCTTCCTTTCTTCATCAGGGCGGGGACGACCGCGACGTCCAGCGCACCGGCCGCCATGAGGTCCTCGCAGAGCGCCGCGATCAGGTTGGGCGCCATGTCATCGAGGTTGGTCTCGACGACGGTGACTCCGCTTTCGGAGGCGACCTCTTCGCCGATCCAGACCGCGAGCGAGTTGGCCGGCGATTGATTGGCGCCGATGCCATAGCCGACACGGCGCAGCGACATCGCCGGGCGCTCGAATATCGCCACGGCGGCAAGGATGGCCGCGCCGGTAGGCGTGACCAGCTCGCGTGGCTCGTCGCTGGGCTGCAGCAAGGCGCCGGTGCCTTCGAGCACGCGCAGGCTGGCCGGCGCGGGCAGCGGCATGTCGCCTTTGCGCCCACGCGGCGCGGGCAGCAGTCACGCATAGACACGGTGGACATCGAGGGCGTGCAGGAGCCAGAACGCGCCCACCACGTCGATGAGCGTGTCGGCTCCGCCGAGCTCGTGGAGATGGAGCTCGTCCTCCTCGACCCCATGGACACGCGCCTCGGCGCGCGCGAGCCTGTTGATCGCGTCGAGCGCCGGCGCCTTGACATCGCCCGGCGCGCCAGATTCCTCGATCACCCTGCGCAGCGCGGGAACCGTCCGCTGGACCCGATCGGCTCGCTCATTGATGCCGACGACGACGCGTGTCCCGCCGACGTGCCCGCGCGTCTCGTGTCGCACGTCGACGGTCACCTCGTCACCCAGGCGGAGCGACTCGACCACCGCGTCGAGCAGCGCGGCGTCAGCGCCGCAATCGATCAAGGCGCCGAGCGTCATGTCGCCGGAGATGCCCGAGAAACAATCGAAGTACGCGATCGTTTTACCCTCGTTCATGCACGCGTCCTTCTTATGCGCACGGCCGCGGCTTCGATGGGCTGCATGCTGGCCGGGCGCTTGACGACCCGAACC
>VBII01000050.1 GCA_005887735.1 Chloroflexota bacterium | reverse complement strand
CAGACGTCGTACAGGACGACGGGCGATGGCCGGCTGGCCCCGATCGGGGTCACGGCGGACCTCTCGGTCTATGAGCACCCGAACTTCAACCTGCAGGGAGGGAGCCCGGACGAGCTTCGTATCCCACCCGAGTCGCGGGCCGGCTGGTTCCGGCCAGTGACCTCCAGCTATTACAAGCGCGACGACGGCGACCGCCGGTGGGACGTGGTCGGAACGTACGACCCAGCATGCCTGCCAGGCTTTGATGCGCTGTCGCGCGCCGGGATGGAGACCTACGCCGCGCCGCAGGTCATGCTCGATGACGGTCGCACGGTCGGCCCTGACCGGTCGGTCGGGGGCTATGTCGCGAGCCCGCCGCTCATCCTGACCAACATCGCAGGCGCCAACTGGCTGATGGATGACAAGCGGTTCACCGGCCAGAACAGCGCCGCGCCGATCAGCAGTGTGCGGATCCGTGTCAGATCGCTGCCGACAAATTTCGAGCAGGCGCAGGCCCGGCTCGAGCAAGTCGCGGTTGCCATCCGTGATCGGACCGGACTCAACGTCGACCTTGTGCGGGGCAGCAGCCCGCAGACCGTGCCGCTGGAACTCGAGCTGGGCGATTCGCTCTACCCCGCGACTGAAGTCTGGACGAAGAAAGGCGTGGTCATCGCGTTCGACCGCGCCCTGACCCTGCAGACCCTTGCGCTCCTCGTCCAGGCGGCATCGCTTGGAGCGATGCTGACGATGCAGACCGGCTTCACAGCCGTGCGCAGGAGACGTCGTGAGCTGGGCATGCTGCGCGCGCTCGGGTGGAGCGCGTTCGACTCATTCCGTCTTGTGCTGTACGAACTCGTCATACTCGGCGGCCTCGCAGCGCTGGCCTCACTCGTGGCCTTGCTGATCGCGCGACGGTTCGGACTCCAGGCCCCGAATTACGTCCTCGCCGGGCCGGCGGTCGGACTCGTTGCCGCGCTGGCCGGTGGGCGGCATTCCGGCTCGCGTCTACTTCTTGGGGCGCTGGAGATGTGGCGCGCGTTTCGAGTTGAGGCCGCGTCGTCGGCAATCCTCGTCGGCGCCGGCGCGTTGACAGTCGCCGCCGTCGCTGCCGCGGCGAACGCCTTCTTGAAGCACCTCGACAGCTCCTGGCTCGGTTTCTACCTGGGCGGCCAGGTGCGGCCTTTTCACGTGATCCTTGCCGTCACGGCGGCCGTGATCGCGGCACTCGCTGCGACACAGCTCACGATGCTCGCGTACCTCGAAAGGCGCCAGACACTCGCCGCTCTGCGCGCGACCGGCTGGAGCCGATTCGACGTGCTGGTGTTCATCGTCGGCGGCGGGCTGCTCATCTCCCTGCCCGGCGTGTTGCTGGCGGCGGCGGGCATCGCGCTCGTTGGGTTTGTGACAGGCATGTCCGCGTCCGCCCTGGCATTGCCGCTCGAAGTTGCGACGGGTACGGGGCTAGCCTGCGGCCTGCTAGCTATCGTCGGTCCCGCCGCGCTCGCCCTGCGCTCGGCGCCGGCGGCGCTCCTTCGTGGCGAGTAACCAGATCCGGAACCCCACGCGACCGGCTGGAGTACAGCAGGCATGAAACTCTCGACGTTCACCAAGGCAAGCGCGGCGATCGCGTTCGTCGCGGTAGTCGTGGCGACCGCGGCCATTTTCGTCCTGCTGCATGGAAGGGCGCAGCCTTTGGGCCTCGCACAAACCACGCCCAGGTCGCCCGCTTCCTCGCCATCGCCAAATGATCCTCTCGCCGAGGCGTGCCGCCGCCCGGCTGTGCCAGGCAACTCGAGCCCGGGCGTGGCCGGGCTTTGGGCGCTCCAGCCCGGGTCGCTCGCGGGCTACCGCGCGCACGAGAAGTTCGCAGAGCTGACCTCACCCCACGAAGCCGTCGCGCGCACGGACGCCCTCAGCGGTTGGATCCTGGTGAGCGGCGGCGGGCCGATCCAGCTCGAGGCCGCCTGCATCGCTATCGATGTTGGGACGTTGCACAGCGTCGATGAGCTGCCCGGGTTCAACACGGCCGACCGTGACAGGTCCGCGGTCGAGATGCTGGACGCGCACTCGCACCCCTACGTGATCTTTCAGCCGTACCCGGCGCCCCTAACCCTCGATCCCAGGTCGACCGCGGTCCAGCACGTCAAGATTTCCGGCGACCTGCAGATCAGCGGGGTCACCAAGCCAGCCACGTTCTCGCTCGACGTTCGTCTTCAGAACGACCAGCTCGCGGCCGCCGGCACAACGACCGTGCAGGTCGGCGACTTTGGCGTCGAGGTGCCACAAGAGGCGGGCCAATTCGTCCAGGTCGATCCTCGGATAACACTCGAGGTTTCGCTGATCCTCCTCAAGCCTTGAGACGGCATTCTCCGTTGGTCGGCTCGGACACGGGTCGCAGTCGGTGTTCGGCCGTCAGTTCGTACGCAAGGAGCCTGTAGCTCTGGCGCTCAGGCGAACACGATGGCCTCTTCGAAGTCTGAATAACCCGCCTCAAACGCGCTCTTGCTGATCCAATACTGACCGCGGATGGGATCGTTGATCAGGAATCGACCGCCCATCGAAGCTGATGTAGTCGTGGCGCGGGTGCCAGAGCCAATCCCACGTGGCGAACGCGACGACTGGGTGTCCTGCCAACACGCGCTCGTAGATCGTCAGGGCCGACATCGACCCGTATGCCAGGATCCGCGCGCCATGTGCCTTTGCGACGCGGACGAGCGGCGGATAGTAGGTCCCAAAGCCTGTGTAGTCGCTCTCGTTGCCATCGACATTTCCGACGAAGGTCTCATAGGGGTTGCCCCAATGAACCAGACCAGCCTGGTCGACGTACATCGGCCGCGAGTCGGCTCCCAGGTCGCTCAGGATCTGGTCCTGGCTCAAGGCGATTCCTTGATGCGTCAAAGCCATCGACATGGACGCCTCCTCGCAGCTCAACGGATGGTCCTGGTAGTAGAAGGCGACACCCGAGACCACGCGCGTGTCGGTGCACTCAGCCGCGGCCAAATGCAACGGGCCGGAGGCGCACAGCATGGATCCACTCGGCTCAGCCGCTGCAGCCGTGCGGGGCATGAGCGGTGCAGCGGATAGGCTGAAGATGGCTGCAAAGGCGAACGCACCCGTCAGGCGCGCACCCATCGGGGTGGCGCGAGCTAGCGGGTGAAGCTACGAGTCACTTGGCGAGGGACTTGCGGCCTCGCGGTTAAATCGGCCTAATGATTGTGAATTCCGGGCGAAATCGCCAGCGCGGAGCCGGGTTTGGCGGGGATGGATGGGAATCGAACCCACCCAGGACGCCTCAACAGCGCCCCGCAGACGGTTTTGAAGACCGCGGAAGACACCAGTCCTCGTTCATCCCCAGCCGGGGCTTAATTATCCGAGGTTCTCTTGTGCCGGCTGGATCGCCGCCACGAGCCAGCCTGTCTGCGCGTGCGGCGCCGGCAACAGGCTCCTGCAGTAGCGGCAGATGCGACCGGTGTCGACGTCTATCGGCGCTCCGCACGTCGGGCACTCGAGGCGCGTCTCAGCGGGACTCATCGCTCCGGCGGAACGGCTGAAGGTCCAGAACTCGGTGAACGCGCCAGGTCCGCCCGAGGCATACCCACCCGCGTCCGCCGAACCAAGGTAAGACAGTGCGACCGCCTGGATCCGCAACGTGATCGCGTCGCCCTGCGTTCCGCGATCCGCGGCCGCGACCGTGATACGCGTCGGCACGAGGCCGTCGAAGTGCTGGACCGCGTCTCTTGCCACGAGACTGGCCACGTCCTGGCTCAGCTCGTCAAACACACGATCGGAGACCGAGTCCAGGACCGGGGTTAGATCCCGCGCCTCAACCGCCTGCTTCACGCTCAGGAACGTGTCGGCCGCCTGCCGCTTGAACAGCTCGAGGTCGAAGGCAGGGTCGACGGCCTGGATCTGCCCGAGCCCGACCGCGGGGTCCGCGGGCAGAGCTGCGCTCAACGGGTTCCGGCGCTTTGCTCCGTCCCTGTGAGCGAGTGACCGCAGCTGGTGCAGAACCGCGAGGTCGTGGCGTTCATCGTTCCGCAGCCGGCGCACCTGACCTGAGGAGAACCGCTCGCGGCGACCAACCCCGCGCCAAGGTTCAAGCCGGCTCCGATGACCGCCGCGCCACCAGCGCCGCCACCTTTGGCCGCGCCCTCGCCGATGCCTTCGACGGCCTCACCCGCCGCCGCCGCCTGGAACGAACCGGCGAGCTTGGTGTACTGCACGTCACGGCGGTACTTCTTGAGGGCTTTTTCGTCCTCCGGCTTGATCGAGATAACAAAGTTGCCCATGCGGGCGACCTGCAGGCCGTAACCGGACAGGGCCGTGCCGGCGCCCTCGATCACCTCGTCCTCGATCTCCGCGTTGCGCGCGGCGATGCCGAGGATCGGCCACGCCTGCGCCGTGATATGGGTCACCACCTGCTGGCGGAAAACCTTGAGCAGCTGGTCGCGCATCCAGTCGGTGATCCGGTCATTGCTCAGCAGATCCCTCGTGCCGACCAGGTTGACGATGAGCCGATCCGGCGCGGTGACCTTGAGCGAATAGTCGCCGAAGACTCTGAGTCCCACTCCCAGCTGAGTCTCGGGATCGATGACGTTGTCGACCATGCCGCCGAAGGGGAGGTTCGGAAACTCGCGCGTCGAGACGAAGTACAGCTCGGTCTTGAAATAGTTGCCGCCGGTCAGCGAGTCGACCAGGTCTCCGAGAAACGGGATCTCCGATGACTCGAGCGTGCTGACCCCCGGCTGCAGGATCCCTCTTACCGTGCCGTCCCGGAAGAAGACGGCCACCTCGTCCTGCTCGATCGTGACCTGGCTTCGCCTGCGGATGTTGGTGTCCGGCCACTTGAACACGATCTCGGCCTTGTAGGCGTCGGGCCGGGCGATGAACTCACGCCGGAGGTCGCGTAGGAAACCCATGACGCGAAAGTATGCGGGCGGGTAAAGGGACCGGCTATGCCTTATGCAAACCCGGACGGGTGAATGCCCGGCGGAGCCGCTCCGCCTCCAGCCCGGCGGCGCAGCCCCTCAGGTGGTCGTCGATCAGGCCCATCGCCTGCATGAAGGAGTGGACGGTCGTCGGGCCGACGAATGACCAGCCCCGGCGCCGCAGGTCCTTGCTCAACGCGACCGCCTCGGGTGGGATGCCGGCCTCCATCAGCTCCGCCCAGTCGCGCAGGCGCGGGCGGCGTTTCGGCTCGTAGCGCCAGACATAGGCGGCGAAGGTGCCGGCTTCCTTGCGCAAGTCGGCGTACCGGCGGGCATTGTTGATCGTGGCCTCGATCTTCGCGCGATTGCGGACGATGCCCGCGTCGCCCATGAGTCGTGTGACGTCTCGGGTACCGAATCGTGCGACCGCCTCCGGCTCGAAGCCGCGAAAGGCGGCACGGAAGTTCTCCCGTTTGCGCAGGATAGTCAGCCAGCTCAGGCCTGACATGAAACCCTCGAGCATCAGCTTCTCGAACAGCCGTCGGTCGTCGTCGACTGGGCGGCCCCACTCGCTGTCGTGATAGCGCCGGTAGATGTCGTTCGAGTCAGCCCACGAGCACCGGGCGATGCCGTCCACCCCGACGCTGATGCCGGACAGAGCGGCGATCTTTAGATCAGCGCTTCGAGCTTTGCCTTCAGGTCGCCCTTCATGTTGGGGCGATAGCCGACCGTGCGCTCCGCCGGCTTGCCGTCCTTGAAGATGATCACGGTCGGGATCGACATGATCCCAAGCTGCATGGGCACCGACGGGTTCTCGTCGATGTCCATCTTCAGGACCTTGATCTTGTCGCCCAGCTCGCCGTGGATCTGCTCCACGATCGGGGCGATCATCCGGCACGGTCCGCACCACGTTGCCCAGAAGTCGACGAGCACCGGCTTGTCGGCCTTGAGGACCACACTTTCAAACTCGCTGTCCGTAACTTCCTGGATGTTTGCCACGTGCATTCCCTCTACTGCGTTAATCGCTTGATTCTGATTTTGATTCCGGTTTGGACTCGGGTTTTGACTCGGGTTTTGACTCCGGCTTCAGGTCGGGGCCTGGGCTCGAACCGTTCTCCGACTTGGCCTTTTCCGGCGCCTTGTAGTCGGTCGTGTAAAACCCACTGCCCTTGAAGATCACTCCGGTGGGGTACACCATCTTGCTCAGCTTGCCCTGGCACTTGGGGCAGAACTGGAGCGGCGCGTCGGACATCCTTTGCTGAATCTCAAACTTGTGGCCGCAGATGCTGCACCGGTAACCGTAAATGGGCACTTTATTGGGTTCCTAACTATAGACGGCGATCTCGTTCCAACCGGTCGAAAACCATCCCGGACGGTGGCTTCGGGTGGAAATAAGTCGCCTTCTGAGGAAGAGTTTTCCCTTCTCGGGCCAGGTTCAAAACCTGGCCCAGGTCGGGTTGGTCGAGGAAGAAGGCGGCGGTGCCGACTCCTTCGTCCACCCACCTGACAGCCTCCTCCGGATCGCGCGTGTACAGCAGAAACTCCTCCGGGTTCCGCTTGCCGAGGATGTTCTCGATGACCTGCTCATGCAGCTCCACCAGGGCTACGTCACCTTCCAGCGGCAGGACGTGGTACTGGTGGTTGCGGTAGGCGCCGGCGGCCACGCGCCCGCTGAGGGCGCCAAGCGTCTCGCCCAGGGACCCTTTCGGCTCGCCGCCCGTGACCGCGATCCCGGTCTTCATAACACGATGCGTCGGGAGCACGACAAGGCCGGGGTCGGCCAGGTCTGTCAGCAGGGCAAGCGTGAAGCGCGAGGCTGCGTCAGGGGGTCCTCCCACCTCTTCGGCGTAGGCGAGCGCGGTCTCGTAGCGGTGATGGCCGTCGGCGATGAGAATCTGCTGCTGCTCGAGCGAGGCGTGGACGGTGGCATGGATGGCAGGGTCGGAGATCACCCAGAAGCGATGCTCGGTGTCCTCCGGGCCCCTGAAAGCCACCGCGGGGGCGCGCGCTGCGACCCGCTGCAGCACCTCCGGCACGCCGGTGCCGGCGCCCTCGTAGAGAAACCAAAGCGGTTCCAGGCTGACCTTCGTCGCCCGGAGCAACGCCAAACGGTCCTCCTTGGGTCCTGGGTGCGTGCGTTCGTGCGGCAGCACGACCCGGTCCGCGTACGGCTGCAGCCGGAGGCTGGCGACGAGGTCCCGCCGCACGCGCCCCTCGAACTCCACCTCGTGGACGTACATCGACCGCGGATCCGGTTCGAGGATGCGGTCGTCCAGCCAGCGCTCGAAGGTGCGCCCGGCGTCCTCATAGTCGGTGCCTGGCCGGGTCAGGTGGACCACGTTGTAGGGCGACAGCGAGCGATAGTGGCCAAGGTCCGCGTCAGAAATGACGTCGTAAGGCGGGGCCACCAGCTTGCTCGGATCCCCCGCTCGCGCCAGGTAATACCTGACGCCCGGCAGGGCCCGAACGTCAGCCGTCGGCGTCGCTGCCGAGTTCTACATAGCGCAGATCTGACATCCCCCCAACCTCTCTCAGCCGTCCCAGGACGTCTGGCGCAACCCGATCGTCGACGGCCAGGATCATCATCGCATTGCCCCGCGGCGCGTCGCGGCCGACCTGCATGCTGGCGATGTTCACGTCGTGCTCGCCCAGGATGCTTCCGACCATTCCAACCACGCCAGGCCGGTCTTCGTGACGGCTGACCAGAAAGCGCCCGTCCGGCACGAGATCGACCCGAAACGAGTCGATGCGCACTGCACGCGGCTCGCCCATGAGCACCGTGCCCGCGATCTCGTGGTCCTGCATGCGCAGGGTGACCAGGCTCGCGTAGCTGCTGTGGGAACGGCTGCGCCGCTCGACCAGCTTGATGCCGCGATTGGCGGCGATCAAGCGAGCGTTGACGGCGTTGATGCGTTCTTCCGTGAACGGTTGCAGGAAGCCCTTGACCGCCGAAGCAACGAGCAGGCTGACGTCGTGCTCGGCAAGCTCGCCTTCACAGTCGAGCTCGATCGAGCTGACGCGACCCTCGAAGAGCTGCGCGTGAAGGGCGGCCAACCGTTCGGTGAGGCCGGCGAACGGTCGCAGGTAGGCCATCTCCTCCGGCGGCAGTGCAGGTGCGTTGACGGCGAAGCGCGGGAGGTCTCCCGCGAGAACCGCAGCCACTTCCTCTGCAACGTCAAAAGCCACCGAGACCTGCGCCTCGGTTGTCGAGGCGCCGATGTGCGGCGTGGCGATGAGGTTGGGCAGCGCGAGCAGCGCGTTGTCACCCGGAGGCTCCTTTTCGAAGACGTCCAACGCGGCCGCGGCGATCCGTCCTGAGGCGAGCGCCGCCTGCAGGGCCGCCTCGTCCACGATGCCCCCTCGCGCTGTGTTGATCAGGCGCGCGGTTGACTTCATGCCGGACAGCTCTTTCTCCCCGATGAGGTTGCGGTTGGAGTCGACGAGCGGCACGTGCACGGTGACGAAGTCGGCCCGTTCGAGCAGCTCGCCCAGGCTGACAAGCTCCACGTTGAAGAGCTCGGCGCGCTCGACCGAAACCACCGGGTCGTATGCCACGACGTCCATCTCGAGACCATGCGCCCTCTTGGCGACCTCCGATCCGACGTTGCCGAGACCGACCACGCCAAGGGTCTTGCCGCGGATCTCCGTCCCGATGAATTTCGAGCGCGTCCACTCGCCGCGCTTGACCGAGGCGTCTGCCTGCGGCACCCATCGCGCGAGAGCGAACAGAAGCGCAATCGTGTGCTCGGCCGCGGCGATGATGTTGCCGCGCGGCGCATTGACAACAAGGATTCCCCTGCGTGTCGCCGCGGTCACGTCGATGTTGTCGACTCCGACGCCGGCGCGCCCGACCACGCGCAGCTTTCGTCCAGCGTCGATGACCCCAGCCGTCACACGCGTCTCGCTGCGTACCACGAGCGCGTCGAAGTCGGGGATGCGCCGGATCAATTCGTCTTCCGGCAGCTTGCTGACGATGGTCACCTCGCCGGCTTTGCGCAGGCGCTCGATGCCGTCCTCGGCCAGAGGGTCGGCGACGAGGATTTTCGGCACTCTCAAGTCGCGCGCCCTAGCGCGCGGCGGCGGGTACGCCCTGCACCGAGGCGGTGACCGCGGCTACCCCGCGTCCATCTGCCGGTGCGACGTCGAGCTCCTCCAGCGCCTGCTCGATCGCCCAGATCACCTGCACCACGTCACCTTCCGCGACAGCGCCCAGATGACCGACCCGAATCATCTTGCCGGTCATTTTGCCCTGGCCGCCCGCGATGACGACGCCGTAGTTCGTGTCGAGCAGCTTGCGCAGCGCCCCTACGTCGAGTCCGGTGGGCGGCAGCGCCGACGTCACGGTGTGCGACCGATAGCCGTCCTGCGCGTAAAGCTGAAAGCCCAGCGCCTGCAGTCCGGCCTGCGTCGCGCGTGCCAGGCGGGCGTGGCGCCCGTACACGTTGCCGAGGCCTTCCTCCTCGAGCATGCGCAGGCCTTCCCGCAGCGCAAAGGCGACCGGGATCGCCGGCGTGAATGGCGTCATGCCTTTCTCCGCCCATGTCCTGGCCTCCTTCCAGTCGAAGTAGAAGCGGGGCGACCGCGCCTTCGCCTGCTGTGCCCACGCGCGCTCGCTCACGCTGACCAGCGCCAGCCCGGGCGGCGCCATCCATCCCTTCTGCGAGCCGCTGACCGCGACGTCGATGCCCCAGGCGTCGGTCTCGATGTCGATCGAGCTGATCGAGCTGACGCCGTCGACAACGACCACTCGTTCTGCGTTTCGAGCCACGCGTGCAAGCTCTCGCAACGGGTTGGTGAGCCCGGTCGAAGTTTCGTTGTGCGTCAGGAGCACGACCCTGGCGTTGGGATGGCGATCGAGGATCACGCGAAGGTCATCGGGATCGACGGGTTGCCCCCACTCGAACTCAAGGCGCACCACGTCCGCGCCGTAGGCCGCCGCGAGCGCGGCGAAGCGCTCGCCAAAGTTGCCGCACAGAGCTGCCACCACCTGGTCGCCGGGCGAGACGAGGTTGGCGACGGCCGACTCGAGCCCGCCGGTTCCCGACGAGGTGAGGAGCAGGACGTCGTTCTTGGTCTTGAAGACGCGCTTGGCGCCGGCTGTGATCTCGGCCAGGATGCCCGCAAACTCGGGTCCGCGGTGATCGATCATCTGGCGGTTCATGCTCCGGATTACCCGCTCAGGGAGCGGAGTCGGTCCCGGGATTCGCAGCTGGCTCTGGAATGTCATGGGCGCGCTCCAGTGATGGCTTTGGCGGCCAACAAATTTTGACCTAGTGCTGCTCGGTTGTGTAAGGGAGCAGCGCGATTGCTCGGGCGCGCTCGAGTGCCGTGGTCAGCGGACGCTGGTGCCGCGCGCAGGTGCCGGTCACCCGACGGGGCAGGATCTTGCCTCGGTCGCTGACAAACCGGCGCAGCCGCGAGATCTCCTTGTAATCGATGTAGGCGATCTTCTCGGCGCAAAACGCGCAGACCTTGCGGTGCTGTCGCTTCGGTCCCCTGGGACCGCCTGAGGTCTGCTCGCGCGATGGTGGGCGGCTGACTGCCATGGGTATCTCCTAGAAGGGAATTTCGTCCGGGTCGACATCGCGAGGCGCGTCGTCCGGAGCGGGAATTTCGTCGGTAGCCGCGGGCCGCTGTCGGGCCGTGCCGTCGGGCGCGCCGCCGCTGCGGCTGTCGAGGAACTGCACATCGTTGGCGATGATCTCGGTCGTTCGGCGCTTCTGGCCGTCCTGGCCTTCCCACGATCGAGTCTGGATCCGCCCCTCTATGAAGACGAGGGCGCCCTTGCGGGTGTACTGGGCCACGACCTCCGCGAGATTTCGCTTCCCGGCGTTGTAAGCCACGATGTTGTGGTAGTCCGTGAACTCCTTCTTTTCGCCCTCTGGTCCACTCGACCAGCGGTTGGTCGCGATGCTGAAGTTGGTCACGGCGGTGCCGCTTGGCGTGTAGCGCATCTCCGGGTCCTTCGTCAGCCGTCCGATGAGCAGCGCCTTGTTCAAGTTCGACATTTATGCCTCCTCCTCCCGATCCGCCTGGCGCACGCGCCCCGCCGCAATTTCCGATTCGGTGGCGATCGGCTCCAGCACAACCTCCGCCGGCGGCGGGGCCACGGCAGTCACTGGAGCAGCCTTCTCCGGCTTGCGCACGACGAGATGGCGCAAGACCTCTTCTGTGATCTTCAAGCTGGACTCGAGCTCCGGCACGCGAGTGGGCTCGAGCTGGAAGTCCTGCAGCACGTAGGCGCCCTCTTTCTGGTGCTTGACCTCATAGGCGAGCTTGCGCTTGCCCCAGAGGTTGGTGCGCTCGACTGTGCCGCCCGATCTCTCGATCAGCGTGTTGACCCGCTTCACCGCGTCCTGGACTTTGTCGTCGTCAAGGTCGGCGCGGACGATGTATAGAACCTCGTAATCCCGCAATGGGGAACCTCCTTCCTATGGGTTTGAGGCCTCGGTCGAGCGGGGACGCAAGTCCCCGGCCGAGACCAGAAAGGTCAGGTCGGTATTCTACCGAGTCATGGCCAGCAGGTCTCGAGCGAAGGCGGCCGCGGGCTCAGGCAAGGGCAAGTCGGGACGCAGGCCGCCGGTCAGGGCGAAGAGCGGCACTGGCGTTCCGCTGCTGCCGGTCGTGGTCGCCTCGATCCTCGGACTGCTTGTGATCGTGATGATCGGCGCGATCGTCTACTTCAACCGGCCGCAGCCGGGGCCACAGACCGTCTCCGGCATTCCCTGCGACCACCTCGAGCACACCCAGGTGCACTACCACGCGGCGGTGCAGATCGTGTATCACGGCGTGCTCACCAACATTCGGGACCAGACCGGCATCCAGAGCGATTCGGCCGGCAACGTGAGCTGCTACTACTGGCTGCACGTCCACACCCAGGACAAGAACATCATCCACATCGAATCGCCCGCCAGCCAGACCTTTACGCTGGGACAGTTCTTCGACGTTGCCAACACGTGGAGCAACGCCAACGGGTATGGGGCTGTGCGATTGGATGCCACCCATGTCGCAACCTTCACCTTGCAGCCGGGAGACAAGATGGTGGTCTACATCGATCTCGGTGACGGCAAGGGCGCCCAGCCTTACACGGGCGATCCTCGGGCCATCGTGCTCAAGTCGCACGAGGTCATCACAATCGAGATCACGCCGCCGGACGTGAACCCTCCGCCGAGCTTTACGTTTCCGTCGGGGCTTTAGCGGAGGAACCGGCCCCTCCGCCGGCTTCGCCGCCATATCCCAATGAACGGGGAGGAAGCGCTTCCATCAGAACCCGCGCGGCTCGGTAGTGCTCCAGCTCGTCGTGATTGTTGCCGTATCGGGTGGCGCGGTCGGCGAGCTTCAGATGGGCCTCGACCGGATCGCCCTCGATCTGAAACCGGTCTCCGCGCTCCACCGCCCGCAGCCGCTCCATCCGGTGGCGGTCGTTGTGCAGCTCGATCTGCTTCCTCTCCCCGGCGAGGATCGCCGCAGCTTCATCCCTTCGCCCGAGGGCGATCAGCGCCTGGGCCTGGGAGACGCGCGCGTCCGAGCCGAGCGGCCAGTCATACGAGCTGAGGGCCGGCTTCAGCGAGAGCAAGGCCCGGCGGTGCTCGCCCTTGAGGACGAGGACGCGCCCCCGCTCCAGCGCCAGCTCGCGTTCGATGCCCGCCTCCTGGCCCTCGAGGAGGTACCCCACCTCGGTGCCTAGGCGCTCCGCGATCACCCGCAGCACCCTGATCGACGGCCTCGCCTTGCCGAGCTCGACCTGGTTCAGAAAGGCTCGGCTGAAGTCGTCGCGAACTACCTTGGCCAGGCTCATGCCCCGCTGATGGCGGATTCGCTTGATGCGCTGGCCGAGCGTCTCGTCCTCCGGCATTCCCAGTGGCCCCTATCGTAAACGAGCGATTTACAGGTAGTCGTTTGGGTTAAGACTGCGCGTCAGCCGGGTGAAGTTCTTGAAGCCTTGGCGGGTCACCATCCCTGTGTCCTCGACGCGAACCCCGCCCAGGCCCAAAAGGTAGACGCCCGGTTCGACCGTGACCACATCGCCCTCCGCAAGCGGGTCGTCCGTGGTTTCGCGGAGCGTGGGCTCTTCGTGGACCTCGAGTCCGACGCCGTGACCTGTGCTGTGGTTCATCTTGGCCACGCCATCCGGACCTTCGTAACCCGCGGTCGTCGTCCCGAAACCGCGGTCGACCAGGACCTGGCACACGGCAAAGTGGGGCTCCTTGCCGGCAACGCCTGGCGCAATCGACTCGATCCCGGCGTCGAGCGCCTGGACCACGGCGGCGTGCATCCGGCGAACCTCATCGCTCACCTCGCCGACCACCACCGTCCTCGTCAGGTCGCCGTTGCGGTGCGTTTTGCGGCTGGTCGGAAAGATATCGATGATGACGGGCGCGTTGGCCCTGATCGGCCCCTCGCCGCGGTAGTGAGGCAGAGCGCACTCCGGTGAGCCGGCGATGATCATGTCCGGGCACGTGAACCCAGCCTCCCCTAGGCGGAGCTGGGCCGCGGCATAGAGCCGCTCCGAGGTCAGCGGTCCTCCGTTCGACCACAGGATTCCATCCTTGATCTCGGCTTGCGCCAGCCCGCGCACGACCTCGACGACAGCCGACTCGGCGGCGCTCTGGGCCTCCTGGATGGACGCCGCGTCCTCGGCCGACTTGCGGCGCCGTTCCGCCACGAACAGGTCACGGTCGACCTCGACGTCGAGCCCTTGCGCTCGCAGGTCCTCGAGGTGCGCGGCGCGAAGGTTCGAAGAGACGCGGGCTCGAGTGATTCCCTTCTCGCGCAGAATCGCCGCGCCCGCCTGCGCCCACGCCCTGTGGACGTAGGCTTCGCGGTCCTCGACGATCCGGCTGGCGCGGGACTGCGCTCGCGCGCGATCTATCTCCAGCGGGCTGGTTACGAGGACGTCGTCCTGGTCGCCAAATCGTATGTAGAGCGCGTTCTCGACGCCGAAGCCTGTCGCGTGAATGAAGTCGGCGTCCTGCTCCCCGCTCGGGATCAAGACGATCGGCGCGGGGCCGGCCTTCCGTGACCTGCCGCGCTTCGGCGGCGCACTGGATGGTTCGGTGTCACGCCACAGGCCCGCCGTCTGGACGGCCTGGGCGACCGCCTGCAGCAGCGCGTCGTCGCCTCGGCCACGAGCCCGATGTTTGGCCCGGCCCTCGAGGTTCAGCTTCTCCTGGACCTCGTAACCGCTGGTGTAGGCGACCTCGTAGCCGAGGTCGCGAAGCTGGACGAGGTCTCGCCGCAGCGTGCGTTCGGACACGCCGGCTCGGTCGGCCAGCTCGAGGGGGTTCAGCCCGGGTTCCGCGATGATCGCGGCCAGGACTCTCAACAGTCGAGCCAGCCGCTCAGCGCGGTTCATGAGGAAGGAGGGGGTCCCGCCGGGGAGGCCTGCCTCACCCGCGCTCTAGCTGATTTCTTCCCAGGAGGTGGTCGGGTTCCCACCCTCGAACGGATCGGGCTCGGCCTCCTCCTGGTTCCCCACCTTCTGGTGGAACCGGCTGGCGATCATCTGGTAGGCCATCGCCTTCGGGATGCCGAGCTTGGTCAGCGACTTCACCTCGTCGGCCATCACCTTGTCGCGGGCCGCCTCGATGGCGGCCAGGACCTCTTCGATCGATGCGGTCTTCTTGACCATGCGAAAAGTGATTCTACCGGGTGAATTTAGTCGAGCCTTAGACTTGAAGCTCGCAGCTAACGCGGCCGCTCCTGGTGGGGGTTTGGATGGCGACTGATTACGCTCCCGACAAGATCAGAAACGTGGTCCTCCTGGGCCACTCGCACGACGGCAAGACCACGCTCGCCGAGGCGATGCTGTTCGCCTCTGGCGCCGTCGCCCGGATGGGTTCGCCCGACCAGTCGACCGCCACCATGGACTTCGAGCCCGAGGAACAGAAACGGAAGATCTCGATCAACCTCGGCGTCGGTTTCGCCGAGCACAACGGCTTCAAGATCAACATCCTGGACGCGCCGGGATTCTTCGATTTCGCGGGCCAGGTCATCAGCGGACTGCGCGCCGCGGAGGGTGCAGTGGTGGTGGTCGGCCCGACGGCGCAGCTCGCGGTCGGGACCGAGGTCGCGTGGGAGCACTGCAACCGAACCAGCAAGCCGCGCATCGTCGTGGTCAACAAGCTCGACAAGGAAAACTCCGATTTTTACGGCGCGGTCGCGGCGATGCGCGAGCACCTCTCGCCTCGCCCGTTTCCACTGCATCTCCCGATCGGCTCAGAGCAGGACTTCCGCGGCATTGTCGATCTGCTCCACCTCAAGGCGTTCGTGACCACACCAGACGGCAAAGGCAGCGAGGTCCCGATCCCGGACGATATGCAGAAGCTGGTCGACGAGTACCGCGGCCAGTTGATCGAAGCTGCCGCCGAGAGCGACGACTCGCTGCTCGAGAAGTACCTCGACGCCGGCACGCTGAGCGAAGAGGAGATCCAGCGCGGGTTGCGCGAGGGCATTCTCGAGGGCAAGGTCGCTCCGGTCGTGTGCTCGTCGGCCACGAAGCTGCTCGGCGTGCGCACCCTGATGTCGACGATCGCTGAGCTGATGCCCCCACCGGAAGCGGACGTCGAAAAACCGGACAAGGCGTTCATCTTCAGCACCGGAGGTGACCAGTTCGGTCGCGTCAGCTACTTCAAAGTGGTCGCCGGCACCGCCAAGGCCGACGCCCATCTCCCCAACCTCAGCCGTGGCGGTGAAGAGCGGCTCGCGCAGATCTTCTTTCCGCGCGGGAAGGAACACGTGGCCGCGACTGAGGTGAGGGCGGGAGACATCGGGGCTGCCACCAAGCTCGCCCACACCCTTACTGGGGACACGCTCGGGATGAAGGACGGAGGACCTCTGCCACCGCTCGAACTGCCGGCAGCCGCCTACAGCCTGGCCATCACCCCTAAGGCCCGCGGCGACGAGGAGAAGATCTCCAGCGGCCTGGCCCGCCTGAACGAGGAGGATCCGACCTTGCACGTGGAGCGGGTCGAAGAGACCAAGCAACTCGTCATCGCCGGCCTGGGCGACGTGCACCTGGACGTCACCCTGGAGAAGCTCAAACGCAAGTACGGCGTCGAGGCGACGACCCAGGTTCCGCGCGTCGCTTACCGCGAGACGGTCTCCAGCCACAGCCGAGCCGAAGGCCGCCATGTCAAGCAGTCGGGCGGCCACGGACAGTACGGGATCTGCGTCATCGAGGTCTCCCCGACCAAGCGGGGCGAGGGCTTCGTGTGGGAAGACAAGATTTTTGGCGGCGCGATACCGCAAAACTTCCGCGCCTCGGTGCAGAAGGGCATCCTCGACAACATGGCTAAGGGCGTGGTCGCGGGCTACCCCATGGTCGATGTCAAGGTGACACTGGTCGACGGGAAGTACCACGCTGTCGACTCCAACGACATGGCGTTCCAGATCGCCGGCTCGATGGCGATCCGAAAGGGTGCGCTGGATGCCGGCCCCGTTCTTCTGGAGCCGGTTGTCGAAGCAGACATCCGGGTGCCGGAGAAGAACCTGGGCGACATCATGTCCGACATCAACGGCCGTCGCGGGAAGATCCTGGGCACCGAGCCGACCGACGGCTACCAGGACGTGAAAGCGATGGTGCCGGAGTCAGAGATGCTGCGCTTCGCATTGGACCTGCGCTCGATCACGCAGGGGCGCGGCAGCTTCACCAAGAAGTTCGACCACTACGAAGAGATGCCGTCGCACCTGGCGAAAGGCATCATCGAGGAATTCCAGAAGCAGCACGAGGCGGCGGCGTCGGCGCACTAGTATCGGCGGCGTGACCGCCGCAGGCGCCTACGACGTCGTTGTGATCGGTGGCGGCGTCACCGGCGCGGGCGTGGCGCGTGACCTCTCCCTGCGCGGCCTTTCCGTCTTGCTGCTCGAAAAGGGCGATTGGGGGGCGGGCACCACAGGCTCATCGAGCTGGATGATCCACGGCGGCCCGCGCTACCTCGAGTTCGACTGGAACACCACCAAGCTCTCGACTCAGGACGCGGGCTACATCGTGACGATCGCTCGCAATCTCGTCTATCGCGTCGTGTTCCTCATCCCGGTCATGCCGCACGACAAGAACAACATCGAACGCATGGAGACGGCGATGGAGGTGTACGACCGCTTCCAGCCGCTGAAACACGCGCATCCGCATCGCCGGCTGACCGCGGCCGAAGCCCTACAGGCCGAACCGGGCCTGACGCCAGACCTTATCGGTGCGGTGACCATGGAGGAGTGGGGCATCGATCCTCACCGGTTGGTCTTCGCCAACGTACAGGACGCGATGGCACACGGCGCACGCGCGCTCAACCACACGCGGGTCACGGAACTGATCCGCGACGGCGGCAAGGTGATCGGAGTCCGCTACCAGGCCGACGGCGCGGTTTCAGAAGCGAGAGCGCGCGTCGTCGTGAACGCGACCGGGCCCTGGTCGCCCGAGGTCGCCACCATGGCGGGTGTCGAGGTTCGCCTGCGCCCGGCGAAAGGCATCCATCTCATCTACCCACACCGGATCTCAAACTTTTCGATCAGCGCCGAGTCGATCGACGGGCGTGATCTCCTGATGGTGGCCCACGCGGGTTTCACTCTTCTCGGCACGACTGACGACGATTTCTATGGAGACCTCGATTCGGTCGACGTGCAGGAGGACGAGGTCGAGTACCTCATCCAGGGCTTCGAGCGGGTCTTTCCCTCGATCCGCAATTACCGTCCAGTGCGAACGACCACCGGCGTGCGGCCGACGCTGTTCAAGTGGCGGCGCTACGAGGACG
>VBII01000284.1 GCA_005887735.1 Chloroflexota bacterium | reverse complement strand
GAGCTCGTTTACGCGGCGCGGCACGAGCAGGTGCGCACCCTGGCCGATGCGTTTCGGCGGGTGGGCATCGCAGCAGGCCCGTGCGCGGGTGCAGCGTGCATCATTCGCTCGGCCGAGGTAGTCGGTCGAGAGCTCGGGTGGAGCGCAACACAGAAGTTCGACGCGGCTCGCGACTTCGTCCGCGGCTCGTGGCTGGGACGAGCCCCAGTGCTCAACCACGCGGGGTGGGCACAGGAAGAGCTTGCTCAAGGCGTGATGAGAGGCCTTATGAGGACCGATGGCACGGGCTGATTCGCTTGCGAAGCTCGCCTGGGCCTACGGGGTCCACCTTGCGCGGCGCCGGATCAAGCGGCCGCGCCGGCAGCTCGCGGAGCTGTTCGACACCTACGCACCCGACGGCATCCGTGCTCTCGAGCCGGCCGAGCGCGAACGCCACCCGCGTCTTGTCACGTGCATCAACTGCGGCCTGTGTGCGTTGGCGGCCGGTCGGATGGGGCGGGCCCGGCTGCCTGATCTCGCTGCCTCGTACATGCGCCTCTACGCCCGACTCTCAGACGCCTCGCCGGACCTGGAAGGCGACGCGCCTGACCTGGCCGCGGCGACGGCTGCCTGCCCGGTCGGTTTGCCGCTCGAGGAAGTAGCCGCGGCCGTCCGGCGCATGAGCTTGGGCTGAGGCCAGGCCCCCTCGCCACCCCGCCAGGCCGAGCGACGCGGATCAGTGAGCTGGGCCCACGTGATTGGGGCTTGCCAGTTATCCACATTTTGTATACAGTCTGGGGAGATCACACAACATATGGCCCCAATGGTCAACAGAATTTTTCGACCGCTCCGCCGATGGCCAGCGGTCGAGACGTTCCTACTGCGAGTCGCGGGCCAGTTCACGACCTGGCCGGCCGACGATTTCGGCCGGTTCGTCGGATCGCCAGTTTTGGCGGGGGCATTTGCCGCGGGCCCACCACCAGTCGGGTCGCTGCGTCCCCCTCCCCCGGCGCCGATCGCGCCGGCCAATTTCGAAACTCGCTTCATGAGGCTGCACGTCGAGGGGCGATTCGACGAGATGTGGGAGATGCTTGCCGAAGACGCACAGCGGGCCTGGGGCGGTCTGCAGAACTTCATTCGAGAGATGCCCAGGCTTGACGAGTGGCTCGAGATCCTCGACATGCAGGTGGCGAGCGTCACAGTGCTCGAGAGCTGGACGGACCAGCTACACCAGCGGACGTACAGCAATGTGGCTCGGCTCGTGATGCGTTATCGCGTTCGCCAGCAATGGAGAGAGTGGACTTTCGACCGTCAAGTTCATCTCGTTCCGGCGGCGGGAGAATGGCGAACTCTTTGCTATCCGACAAGAGCAAGAACCGCGGCAGGTCGCTGATATAGTGGGTTGGAGCCCATGCTTCAGCAGACCATCGAGGAGCAGGAGCGGTATCAGCGCTGGCATCGACGCGGAAGGCGCGCAATGACACCGCGACGCCTGCTTCAGGAATCGGACGAGCTTCTCTTCTGGGTCGAAGAGTGCGTTGTGCAGCAGGTCCGCATCGTGCCCGGATGGTTGGTGCCGAGGCTGATGACTGTGCTGCGTCATGCGAACCCCAATATGCCCTCACGACTTGGTCGCGAGCGGAGACCCGAGCAGGTGATGGAAATCATCTACGACGCGCAGGCGGCCCTCATGGAACAGGCGTGCATCAGCCGCGGTCCGGCGCAAGTGATTCCCCTCTTCGCGCGCTCGCGCGAGCGCATGCTGAAAGAAGCCGCGCTCTAGAGCGCGGAGTGATGCTCCGCGTCGACCTGCATCTTCACTCCCACTTTTCACACGACGGGCGGAGCTCTCTTCAAGAGTTGATCGACCGAGCACGAGAGTGTCGCCTCGACCGCATCGCATTGACCGATCACAACACCATCGAAGGCGCCCTCAACCTCGTCCGGCTCGCACCTGAGCTCGCCATCGCCGGGGAGGAGGTCAAGACGCTCGAAGGCGAGGTCATAGGCCTTTTCATCACGACCCGCGTTCCGCCTTTTCTGGCGCCTGAAGAGGCGATGGACCTGATTCACGGCATGGGCGGGTTGACCTATATCCCTCATCCGCTCGATAGGCATCGCTCCAACTTTCGTGCCGAGCGGGTGGCGGAGCTGGCCGAACGCGTCGACATCATCGAGACCTACAACCCGTGGTGCGATGGCGCGACCAACCGGGCGGCGGCGCAGCTCGCCGACGAGCTCGGCAAGGTGAGCGCGACAGGGTCCGACTCGCACTCCGCCGATGAGCTCGGGCGCAGCTGGATGGAGATGGAAGAATATTCGGGCACAGAAGACTTCCTCGAGAAGCTGCGCTTTGCGCGCCATGTCGTGACCGCAAGCAGCGGTAGCGGAAGGCGTGCCTGACGCGCCCGAGCTGCTGGTCGTGGGGTCAGTCGCGCTCGATACCCGCGACGGACCGTTTGGAAAAGTCATCGAAGAGCTGGGTGGTTCGGCGGTCTACTTCGCCCTCGCCGCGAGCCTGATGGTTCCGGTCCGGGTCTCGGCGCCGGTCGGGCGCGATGGAGTCGAGCAAGTCACGCGTGCGTTCGAAGGGCATCCCATCGACACATCGCTGCTCGATGTCATCGACGCGCCGACCTACCGCTGGAAAGCCCACCAGGAGCATGGCCACACGGTCGACCTGGGGAGCGCCGACCGGATCTATGACGAGTGGGTGCCCAAAGTTCCGGCCGGCTTCACTGGCTGGGCCTTCGTGGGCTCCATGCGGCCCGACCGCCAGGCGCAGGCGATGAAGCTGCTCCACTCGGCTCGCCTCCTCGCCGCCGACGCAATGCTCTCGTACGTCAAGCAGCGGCCGCCGGCGGCAAAAGACGTACTGGGACGGGCCGCCTGGTACTTCTGCAACGAGGAGGAGTTCACCGCGCTCGGAGGTGGGGTGCCGGAGGAGTTTCGCCGTCGATGGTGGCTCGAGGGCCTTGTCCTCAAGGCGGGGCCGAAGGGCGTGACCGCGCACACAGCCGACGGAAGCGTCCACGTGGCCGCGCTGCCGCGCCACCCCGCCTTTGATACAACTGGAGCAGGGGACGCGGTGGCCGGGGGAATGCTTGCCCGCTGGCTCAGCACCGGGTCTCAGCGGTCAGGACTGGAGGATGCATTGGTGTGCGGCGTGGCGTGCGCTTCGCTCACCATCGAGTCCATCGGGATTCGCGGTATCGCCAGCGCGACTCCGAAACTGGTGGAAGAACGCATGGAAGAGGTGCGGGAATGGATGCGACGCGCGTCGTGATCATCACCGGAGACCTGGTCGAGCAGAAAGTCGACGCCATCGTCAACGCAGCGAACAATGACCTGCAGCTCGGCGGCGGAGTTGCGGGCGCGATACGGAGGGCGGGCGGCCCATCGATCCAGGACGAATGCGATGCGCATGGGCCTGTCAAAGTGGGCGAGGCGGCCATCACGCGTGCCGGCACGCTGCATGCGCGTTTCGTGATCCACGCGGCGAGCATGGCCCTGGGGGGCCGCACTACGAGAAGCTCGTTGAAGACCTCGATGGATCACGTCTTTCGTCTCGCTCGGCAGAATGACGTGAGCACCATCGCAGTGCCGGCGGTCGGCACGGGGATAGCTGGATTTCCAATTGACGAATGCGCGCGTGTGATGGCCGAGTCTTTGAACAATTCGTTAAGCGAGGGCTGGCAGGTAAACGAGGTGCGCTTCGTTCTTTTCGGAGACGACTCCAAACATGCCTTCGAGACCGCCTTCTGGCACGTTTTTCGACCCGTGGATGGCCCTTCGACCTGAATTCAGGTTGAATTGGGGTTGTCTTGGGCAAATACGCCCGCCTAGAATGGGCGGGTCCGCCCCCCAACGACAGAATCTCGGATAAGGACGGTGACTAGTGGAAGGCTACTGTTTGAAGGACAAACGAAAGGTCGAGATGAAAGATCCTCAGCCGATCACGATGAAGAACGGCAAGCCCGCAACAGTTGGCACATGCCCTTTCTGCGGCACCAAGATCTACAAGATCGGCAAGGCCACCTAACGACATTCGACTGAAAGGGCCGCTCATCGAGCGGTCCTTTTTCTTTTTATGTCGTGAGCGGTGGTTCGAGTGCTCCGAGCAAAACCTCGGTTGCGGATACCGCCTCGTCGACGCCAAGCATCTTGAATATCTCGACGTTGGTCGGGTTGTTCACGCGGGCAATCGTCTTCTTGACCTTGAAATGCTTTTTTGCCATCTGAAGCGCGATGAGGTTGTCCTCGTCGTCGGCGGTCACAGCGATTATCGCGTCTGCGCGCTCGATGCCCGTCTGCGCGAGGAAGCGAACCTCGCAACCGTCTCCCCGCATCACGATGCTGCCGAGCTGAGTCTCGAGCCAGTCGGCGCGCTTGCCATCCCGCTCGATGAGCGTGACCTCGTGCCCGCGCTCCACCAGGTCGCGAGAGAGGTAGTAGCCGACGGTCCCGCCGCCGACGACGATCACGTACACGCGATCAGCGACTCTCCCTCTCGAGCAGCACCTTCTCGATGTGCCTTGCGCCCTCGAGGGTCGGACAGATGGTGTGGAGGCCGATCTTCTCGTAAGCCTCCGCTCGCTCGGGATCGTAGATCCGCGCTACGACGTGAGGATCCTTGAAGATGTTCTTGGCGATCTGGGAGGCCATGATGTTGCGGTTGTCGCCTTCGGTGACGGCGACGAAGCCGTCAGCGTGCTCCACGCCGGCGCGGCGCAGGATGTCGGCATCAGTGCCGTTGCCCACGACCTGGTCGCCCTTGAACTCGCGGGTCAGGACGCCGCGTGTCGAGGCGCGCGAGAAGGCATTCGGGTCGCGGTCGACGATGACGACCTCATGCCCCGCGTGATCCATGTCGGCCGCGATCTGCGAGCCGACCCGCCCACACCCAACGATGACCAGCTTCACCGCCGGTTGATTATAGGGAGGCTCATTTGCGAGCCTCTGGCAGGGCGCCCGGACGTTGCTAGGATTTGGACGCGTGCGTTTCCCGTTCACGTTCATGGGCCTGATGGCGCTCGCATTCGGGATCTGGGTGGTCGCCGACATGGCTGCGCATAGAAGTCTTGACCCAGTCTCGCAAGAGCTGGCGGGGGCGACTGCCGTGGGGTGCTTTGGCTTCGCGGCGTACGTGTTGATCCGGCGTGTCCGGCGCGGACCCCAGCACTGATGGCCGACCGCGACGCCCACGCGCACCCGACCACCTCGAGGAAGGTGATGGTGGCCGTCGGCGGCCAGGAGATCGACGCCGAGACCGTTCGGCTGGCCTGCCGGATGACCGACCCCCAGGGGCGCCTGTACGGGGTCCACATCATCGAGGTGAACCGATCCCTGCCGCTGGGGGCCGTGCTGGACGACGTGGTGGAGCGCGGGGAGAAGATCCTCGATGAGGTGGAGAAGCTCGCCGCCGCGTCGCAGCTGCCGGTCGAGACGGAGCTGGTGCAGGCCCGGGACACTGGCCCGGCGCTGGTCGACGAGGCGGTCGAGTGGGGGGCCGACCTGATCGTGATGGGGCTGCCGTACAAGCGGCGGTTTGGGGAATTCAACCTGGGAAAAACCGTGCCGTACGTGCTCAAGAACGCGAACTGCCGGGTGATGCTGTTCCGGGAGCATCGCGAACACCGAGACGACGAAACGCCCTAACCCGCCCCGCCTTGCGGGCCCTCCCTCTCCCGCCGGCGCCCTCCCCCAGCCGGCCGAGCCTGACACGACCCTAAGCGGCGTAAACGTCCTTCACAACCCCGCTTGTTAAGGTCACTTCCGATGGCCAGGGCCACGGCGCAGCGCCCGCACTATTTCGCCCGCCTGTGGCGTGAGCTCGGCCGCATGGGCGGCGAGCACGACGCCTTCATCAAAGTCATCATCGTCGAGCGCATCGCCAAGGCCGTGGTGCTGACCGCGCTCGCCATTGGGCTGCTGGTCGCGGGTCAAAAAGGTTGGCTCGACACCTGGGCCGACTACGCGGAAAACCAGCTCAACCTCGACGTCGGCCGCGGCGTCATCATGCAGCTCCTGCTGCGTGCGCTGGTGTACATCGGCGCCTTCAACCACATCAACCTCATCGCGCTCAGCGCCATCGCCTACGCAGCACTCGAGGCAACCGAAGGCATCGGTCTTGCCATGCGCCGGCGTTGGGCGGAGTATCTGACGGTCATCGCGACGGGGATCTTGATTCCCTACGAGGCTTATGAGGTCGTGACGCATCCAACCCTGTTCAAGTTCGGAGCGCTGCTTCTAAACCTGGCTGTCGTGGGCTACCTTGCTTAT
>VBII01000283.1 GCA_005887735.1 Chloroflexota bacterium | reverse complement strand
GAGAGTGAGCGTGAGTCCGTCGAGCGCCGTCACGGTGCCGTACCGCCGCTGCAGGTTCTCGAGCCGAACCTCAACGCCTCTCCGCTCGCTCATTTTCCTGTCTGACCTGTCGCTACCACGCGGCCCCTCCCAACAAACGAAAGGATGGTGAGCAGAACGAAGGCGAAAAGCAACGAGGCGACCGCGACCGCGATCGAAACGGCTGCATCAGTGCGACCCAGTTGAGCGATCTCCACCTGGAGGTTGTTGTAGAAGAGGTTGAGGGCGATTGTGTACTCGCCGAGGACAAGCGCGACCGACAGCAGGCAAGCGTTGAGGATCGCGTTCGAGATGTTCGGCGCGATCACTCGAGTCATGACCGTCAACCAACCCGCGCCCAGGCTCCTCGCCGCCTCCGAAAGCGTTTTGACGTCTATGGCCGACAGCCCGGCGTCCAGCGCTCTGTAGCTGTACGGCAGCACGAGGACGACGTAGGCGAACGACAGCGTGAGGATGCTGTCACTCAAGTTCGTGCCCATCCAGAGGTACATCGGGTACAGGCCGACGACCAGCACGATCGCCGGGATCGTGAGGGGCAGAAGGCATACGAACTCGACGATCCGGTTGAGCCGCGGAAGCTTGAGCCGGACCCAGACCATGGTCGGGACCAGGAGGACGAGCATCACGACAGCCGTGATGGCGGCAAGCTCGATCGACGCGGTGATGGCCGTGACCAGATCGGGGAAGGTGCCGATCGACTTCCACGCACCGAGGGTCCGGCTCACCTGGTCATTGGCCCGGGTGCTGAACTCGAACATCGCCCCGATCGGGACGAGGAAGTAAAGCCCGGCCGCGATCAGCACGATCGCCCGGAAGATCTGCAGGTTGCGTCGGCGCCTCCGTTGAAAGCCGGCCTTCATTGCAGCCAACGCGACGTCCTCCGCTGCAGGAGCGAATAGACGACCGTGACCAGCGTCACGATCACGATCATCAACACTGCAAGGGCCTGCGCCACGCCAGCATCGGCACCCCCGGTTTCGCTGCTGACGTAGTTGCTTATCTGTTGCGGCAAGATAATCCCGCCCTGGTTGATGAGAGCGTTCGCAGTGGCAAACGCCGAGAAAGAGTTGGCGAAGAGAAGAAGTGTCCCGCCCAGGAACGCGGGAAACAACAGCGGACCCGCGACGTAGCGCCAGTAGTGCCACGAATTGCCTCCCAGGCTTTCGGTCGCTTCGCGCCACTGAGGCTTGATGCCGTCGACTGCGGGCAGGAAGACGAGCACCATCAGAGGGATCTGGAAGTACAGATATACGACCTCCAATCCGCGGATGTCATAGATCCAGTAACCATTGCCGTAGAAGTCGATCCCGTGGTCCTTGAGCATCACGTAGACGAAGCCCGCAGGGCCGATCGTGGCCAGGAACGCAAACGCCAGGGTGACTCCCCCGAACTGCGCAAGCACGCCGCACGCCGAGGTGACCATCCGGCGGAGCACGCTGTTGGGGCTGCCAAGAGCGATCGCGTAGGTCAGGATCGCACCCAGGGCCGCTCCGATCACAGCGGTCACGAGCGAAATCAGCATGCTGTTCAGCGCTGCCCTGACCACGAACGAGCGGGTTACGGCGGAAAAATTACCCAGGGTCACCCCGCCGTCCGCGCTCACGAACGCTCCGGCGACGATGATCAGGGTGGGCAGGAAAAGGAAAACGGCGACATAAGCGAGGAACGGCACGGTGCCGAGCCAGTCGAGGCTGAATCGCCGGCCGCCCTCTTTAGGGCGACCGGCGGTGATTGCTAGAGCCGGGTTCCCGGCAGCTGTCAAATACCTGGCCAGTGGGCGGCGAGGTATGTGTTCGCCGCGGTGGCCTGGGTGTCGCTCAGGAACTTAGGTGTGCCTGTCACCTGCGGCAGCTTGGCTGCCGCCGCCGCGTCGATCGTTCCCTTCTGCTGCATGGCGGCCATGCGCACTGGGCGCGCGAGGCCCTTCAGCCACAGATTCTGGCCCTCGTCAGAGTAGAGGTACTCCTCAAATAGCCGCGCCGCCGCAGGGTGCGGGGCGTTCTTGTTGATCGCCTGGTTGTAGAAGCCGCCGATGATGGCGTTGTTCGGATCGAAGACCTTCCACGTCGGGACGTCGGTGCCATGGGCCGCCGACAGGTAGTCCCAGTCGAAGACGACAGGTGTGGTGCCGTTCTTGACCGTCGCAGTCGTCGCCTGTACCGGCACTAAGTTTCCTGCCTGCTTGAGGCGGTGGAAGAAGTCGACGCCCTTGCTGATGTCGTCCAGGGTGCCACCCTCCGCCAGGTTGGCCATCATGACGCCATTCAGCGCGGCGTTCGCTTTGGTCGGATCACCGTTCAAAGCCACCTTGCCGTGGAACGCACTCTTCAGCAGGTCGTCGACCGAGGTTATGGCCGGGACCTTGGACGAGTCATACCCGATCGACATGTAACCGCCGTAGTCCATGTACCAGAGGCCCGTGGAGTCCTTCTGGCTGGCGAGGATGTCGTCCCACGTCTGGACCTTGTAGGCCGCGTAGAGCGACGTGTTGGCAAGAGCTACAGCCTGGCCAACATCCAACACATCAGGGGCTCGGCTCGAGGTCTTGAGGTTCTTCACAGCATCAACCTCATCCTGGCTGCTCCCCGTCGGGTTGTCGGAGGTGATCTGGATTCCGTACTTGGCGGTGAACCCGTCGAGTATCGCGCCGTAGTTCGCCCAGTCCCGTGGCAGGGCGATCACGTTGAGCTTGCCTTCCGCTTTGGCGGCCGCGACGAGAGCGTCAATGCCGCCACAGCTCGAGGCCGAGGTGGCCGTTTTGGCCGTCGATTCACTGCACGAGGCCGAGCTGTTGCTCGGCGAGCTGCCACAGGCAGCCACCACGAAAACCGCCACCACGGCGAGGCCTAGGTGGCGTGTGAGTTTGCCGAACTTCATGCTTCGTTCCCCTCCAAATAGCCGGTCGCAGGGCAAGCGACCTGGCAGACAGGCGCAATCATGGCTCGCTCTCGCCGACGTTGCAAGGACAGAGTTCCGCCGTGCGGTTGATTTCAGTTAGGGCCGGGTTAATCGCACCTGGTCGTCAGGTTTCAGAACGCTTCCCGCGGTAGCCGAGCCGGCGTGACAGGTCCGCCGCGCCATCGATGGTCAGCCGGTCGAGCTCAGGGCGGCCGCCGATCCGAAGGCGGTGCGAAGGACCTGAGACGTCCAGGGCCGCGACGACCTCACCGTCGGCTCCGAAGACTGGGGCGGCGAGCGCGTCCAGGCCGAGCTCCAGCTCCTCATGGGTCCGAGCGATGCCCGACTCCCGCACCGCGTCCAGCTCGGCCTCGAGCTCGGCGCGGTCCGTGATGGTGCGCTGGGTGACCTGTTCCAGGGGCCTCGCCAGCATCCGCTCCCGGACGGCCGATGGTCCGAAAGCCAGGATGGCCTTGCCGCTCGCCATGCAGTGGACCGGAGTGCGGCGGCCGAGCCAGTTCACGCTAACGACCGACGTCGAGGCCGTGGCCTGCTCGATCGGCACGATGACATCGCCCACGAGGACGTCGAGCGTGGCAGTCTCACCGGTCGCGCCGGCCAGCCGCTCGCAAACCGGTCGCGCCACGTAGCGAAGGTCGAACTCCCCGGTCACGACGCTGGCCAGCTGCGGCAGGCGCGGGCCGAGCCGGTACCGGGCGGTGCGCTGGTCGCGCTCGACGAGTGCATGGCGCTCCAGGGTCGCCAGGAGCCTCAGCGCGGTGGAGCGGTGCACCTGGAGTCCCCTCGCCACCTCGGCGCCCGTGCGCCAGTCCCCCTGGGCGAGCAGGTCGAGGATGGCGATCGCCCGCTCGACCGAGCGCACCGCGACGTCTCGGGGCGCCTCGTTGCTCATTGCGCAACATTATGTATTCCACGCAACAGCGCGGTACGATGCGCAGACGGTGAGCCGCCAGGAAGAGATCCGAGCGGAGCTGTTCGAGCACACGCTCAACGGCCACGCGCCCGAGGTCAAAGCGCTCACAGAAGAGGCTCTCCGGCTGGGCATGGACCCGATGGACATCCTCTTCAAGGCGCTCATCCCCTCCCTCGAGGAGGTCGGGCGCCGGTTCGAGAAGGGCGACTTCTTCGTCCCCGAGATGCTGATCGCAGCCCGCGCCATGCAGGGCGCGCTCGTGATCCTACGGCCCCTGATTGCCGAGACCGGCGCCAAGCCGGTGGGCCGCTACGTGATCGGCACCGTCAAGGGCGACATCCACGACATCGGCAAGAACCTGTGCGTGATCATGCTCGAGGGCGCCGGCTTCGAGGTTTACGACCTGGGCGTGAACACGCCGCCGGAGAAGTTCGTCGAAGCGGTGCAGAAGCACGAGCCCGACATCGTCGGCTTCTCCGCATTCCTGACCACGACCATGCCGATGTTCAAGGCCAACATCGAAGCCCTGACCAAAGCCGGGCTGCGGGACAAGGTGCACATCGCGGTCGGCGGCGCACCCGTCACGCAGGAGTACGCAAAGCACGTCGGCGCCGACAGCTACGCGCCAGACGCCTCGATGGCGACGCGGATGGCCAAAGAGCTCGTCGGCGATCGAAGCGGTGCTTCGCAGGGTGCTCAAGCGCTCGAGCAGGCCGTGATGAAAATCGACGAGACGCTGAGAAAGGGTTAGCTCCGTGGAGACGCGTCTGTCCTCGCGTGGTCGCGAGATCGTGGTGTCGGGCGACCGGCCGTTCGTGATCATCGGCGAGCGCATCAACCCGACGGGCCGCAAGGTTCTCGCCGCGGAGATGAAAGAGGGCGTGATGGACCGCGTCCGCTCCGACGCCCAGGCGCAGGCCGCCGCCGGCGCCCACATGCTCGACGTGAACGCGGGGATCCCGGCGATCGATGAGCCGGCGCTTCTCGTGGCCGCGATCCGGGCGGTGATGGACGTCACCGACCTGCCGATCTGTATCGACTCGTCGATCATCGAGGCACTCGAGGCGGGCCTGTCCGCCTACGAGGGCAAGGCGCTCGTCAACTCCGTTACGGCGGAAGAAGAGCGGATGGAACGGATCCTGCCGCTGGTCAAGAAGCACGGGGCGGCCGTCATCGGCATGGCCAACGACGAGACCGGGATCACGATGGTCCCTGAGGAGCGGCTAGCGCTGGCGCGGCGGATCATCGAACGCGCGGCCGATCACGGCATCCCGCAGGAGGACGTGATCATCGACCCGATCGCGATGACCGTGGCCGCCGACCCCACGTGCGGCTTGATCACTCTCGAGACGATGCGCCTGATCCGCGACAAGCTGGGCAACAACATGACGTGCGGGGCCTCGAACGTGTCCTTCGGCCTGCCGGACCGGCCAACCGTCAACGCCGCCTTTCTTCCGCTGGCGATGCACGCCGGGCTGACCTGCGCGATCACCAACCCGCTCGAGGGACAGGTGCGCCGGGCCATCCTCGCTGGTGACCTGCTGCTCGCCCACGACGAGTACGCGATGCGCTGGATCGCCAGCTTTCGGGCGGAGCAGGCCGTCGGGCGCGCGCAGGGCGCACAGCCCAAACCGGAAGCCGCGAAATGATCCAGCGCAAGCTCGAGGTCCGCTACCTGCCTTACGACCGGACGACGCGCGTGCCGCCCGGCACGACGGTCTTCAGCGCAGCACACTGGATCGGGCTGCCGATCGATTCCACCTGCGGCGGTCGCGGAACGTGCGGCAAGTGCAAGGTGCGTGTGATCGAGGGACGGCGCGACGCCGAAACCGCGGACCATCGCCAGCTTCGCCCTG
>VBII01000282.1 GCA_005887735.1 Chloroflexota bacterium | reverse complement strand
TGTGCCTGCGGCGCCGCCGCGCCGGCACAGCCTCCATCGCAGAGCGTCTCGTTGAACGACCCAACCGGGATCGCCTTCGACCGCTCGGGCAACCTTTGGGTAGCGAACTACCGCGGTGATTCGATCCTCATGTACACCCGAGACGCCATCGCCACTGGCGGCCGGCTTCAGGCGCGTCTTTCGATCGGCGGGGCGGCGACGATGCTTCGCGGTCCCAACCGCCTCGCGTTCGACCGCGATGGCCGTCTTTGGGTCGCGGACTACGACAGCGATTCGATCACGGCGTTTGCACCGGCGGCCCTGGCGAAAGGGGGCTCGGTGGCGCCCGAGGTAACCTTCAAATCGGAGGGCTTGGGCCGTCCGACCGGGCTGGCGTTCGACGCCGAGGGCAATCTCTGGGTGACCAACCAGACGACCGGCGACGTGATCTCGATTGCCGCCGCAGACCTGCACCTCGAAGGCCCACGCAAGGTCGCGGTCACCCTGACCATGCCCGGCGGCCGCGCCTCGATACCAGAGGCTCTTGCGTTTGACCGTGAAGGCACGATGTGGGTGGCGCTGTTCGGCGGCGACAAGGTCGTGGGTTTCAAGGCACCATCGCTATCGCGCTCAGGCACTCCCTCGCCCGCATTCGAGATCGTGACCGACAGCCCCATTGGGCTGACGTTCGACGCCGGCGGTCACGTCTGGGTGTCTGAGGCGAGCGCGCTGCGCAAATTCGACCTCGCGCATCGATCGGCTCCGCTGGCGACTGTGACATGGGATGCGATGCCTCATCCGCACACGCCCGCCCTCGATAGCACGGGTAACCTGTGGTTCTCCTGCCAGAACAACACCATCGCCAGGGTCAGCGCATCCCAGCTCGCGTCGGGCGACGTGCACTCGCCCAACGCCTTCATCAATTCTTGAGGGTTGACAAGCATCACCCGCCTCCTGATTCACGCCAGGACCCGCCCTCTTTGACATAAGCGGGTCCAAACCCGCTGAAAAGATGGATCATCTATCGCCGTGCTCTGGCGATGAGTAATGCCTATCGCGTCATGGTATTTCGCACGGTCGGTCGTGGCCGCGATCCCCGGCTGCACCTGGTACGTGACGACCTAGTAGCCTCGCTTTGCGGACTCCCGAGAGGGGAGCTTGCTCCAGCCAGCCATCAGCTCGAGATCGTTTGCCCGGAATGCGTCGAGTGGCTGAGGAACCGGGGTTCCTCGTCGCAACACAAGAAAGTTTCTGAGCCCGCTGAAGCACAGTAGCCGGCCTTGGCTACGACAGAACGAACGGGCCTGATTACAACCGTTTGGGGATCTGTTGCACCGACCAGGTGTTGCCGTCGGGGTCGGCGAAGTAGATGAACGACCCCCAGGGTTGCACGTCCACCTCACCGGTCTCGACCCCTTTGCTGAGCAGCGCGTGCCGAACCGCTTCGACGTCGTCGACTACCACCTGGAGTCCCTTTTGAGAGCCTGGCGCCATGCTTGTGATGCCGACTCCCATCACGATCGAACATGCCGACCCAGGGGGTGTCAGCTGGACGAAACGCAGGTCGGGCGTGACCTTGTGGTCGTGATCTTCATGGAAACCGACCTGATCGACGTAGAACGCCTTGGCGCGGTCCACGTCGGTCACCGGAACGGCGACGAGCTCGAGCTTCATATTCACGCGAATCAGTCTAGTAAGGCCGGTACACTCGCTCGCAAACGGCCGGCCACGCCATGCTCGTCAATCCGACCGGCCTCCTGGCGGACGACGACAGGTCCGTAGGTCTCGCGCCTCAGCTCGTGCCGACGATTCAAGCGTGGCTCGCCTCCACCGCATGACGAGCGACTAGCGATCCTTTTTGCGGCGTTCGCGCTCGCTTCGAGCGGCGACCGCCAGCAGTCCGGCCAGAACCCCGCCCTCAAAGAGGCCGTAGAACACCGAACGCCCAATCGGTTGGTAAAAAGGACCAATGTTGAGCAGGAAGGTGAGGACTGCGAAGACGGGAAACGACAGCGCGAGCTGCCTCCACGTCTCGAGCGACTCCCACCACAACAGCAGGCGGGGCGGTGGCTTTTTCACACCTCGATCATTCTTGCTCGCGACGCTGGTCATCGTGGTGGCGTGCGCATGCGATCCCCTGACCGGCACAGGCCCTGGTATGCCCCCCGATCCCAAGCAGTACCTCAAGGTCGACGCCCAAAGCAAGACCGCGATCGTCACCCTGATCGCGGGCTATCCCGCAACCGACTACCAGTTCAACTACGACGGTTATGGGAACGGCTCGCTGGTCCTGACGGTTCCCGTCGGCTGGCAGGTCACCGTGCAGTGCGCCAACCACTCGACCGTGCCGAACTCCTGCGCCGTGGTTGCCTCCGGGAGCGCCAAGCAGCCGATCCAGTCCGGCTGGACCACGCCGGACCCCACCCGTGGCATCGACCCGGGCCAATCCGCAAGCTTCGCGTTTACGCCCCAGGCGACGGGCGCCTACCGCATCGCGTCACTGGTCCGGGGCAGCGAGGCGAGCGGGATGTGGCTTGACCTGGAAGTCGTCGCGGATGGCACCCCGACGCTGACCGCCCCCGGAAGCTGAACCGCCGATGGCGACCATCCACGACGTGAGGGCCCTGGCGTCGACTCTGCCGCGCAGCTACGAGGCAAGGGTCGGCGGTCGGGTGAAGTTTCGGGTCGGCCGCATCGTCTACCTGGCCTTCTCCCGCGACGAGTCGGTCATGGGATTCGCATTCCCCAAGGAGGAGAGGGATTGGCTCATCGGCGGCTCGCCGGACAAGTTCATGCAGCCGATCGCATCCGATCTCCGCTACAACTGGGTCCTCGCGCGGCTCGCTGCTCTGGATAAAAAGGAGATGCGTGAGCTGGTGATGGACGCGTGGCGTATGGTCGTGCCCAAGTCACTTGCCGAGACCTACGACCCAGCAGGGTGAGCCCAACCTAGAGATTCGCGGCCTCAATTGGGCCTATGTCCTGATGGGGGTCGCCGACGGGACGCTTCTCCCATTCATCCCGCTCTTCCTACTCCAGCGCGGCCTTTCCGCGCAGCTGATCGGAGCCGTCCTGGCCGCGGCCGCGCTGGCTTCGCTGGTCGCGGGCATGAGCTGGGCCTACCTCGCCGACCGGCGGCTTCGCCCCGAGCGAATCCTGGTCGTCGCGAGCGCTGCCGCGGCTCTGGCCTCGCTTCTCCTGGCCCTGACCAACGGCGCAGTCGCTCTCGCGGCCGTGATCGTGGTGCTGTGGCTCGCGCGGGCACCGTTCATGCTCCTCGATCCGATCACGCTCCGGAGACTGCGCAAGGCTCCCCGCACCGACTACGCGCGCATTCGATTGCGGATGAGCGCGGGCTGGGCGGGATCCGTCACGGCGTCGGGCGCGGTCTTTCAGGTGATCAGCCTCCGGCTCATGCCTTTCGTGTACGCGCCACTGACCCTGTTGTTCGGAATGTGGGTCTGGCGCTCGCTGAAACCAGTCCAGTCCGGTCAGCCCGTCGAGCTCACTCCGCCCGCGGCGGTGCCCCGTCGCGTGCCAAAGGTGCCGGTGACGTTGATTGGATTTCTCGTCAGCGCATTCCTGCTCGGCGCGTCGCTGGCCGCGACCCAGAACTTCCTCACGCTGCGCATCAGCTTTCTCGGCGGCGGCGCCTTGATCATCGGGGCGGCGGCCGCGTTTCAGGCCCTGACCGAGATACCGACGATGGGTTACACGCACGTCCTCACCCGGCGGCTGAGTCACCGCGGCCTCTATGCGATCGGGTGCGCGGTCTATGTGGTCGTCTTTCTCGCCTGGGCGTTCGTGTCAGACGCGTTCACCGCGGCGCTGCTCAAGCTCGCAATCGGCGTCGCCTTCGCGCTGACCTACGTCGCGTCGGTCGTGATCGCCGATGAGCTGTCGCCGGCGCATCTTCGGGCAACCGGCCAGGTGCTCATGAAGTCTGTCCTCTTCGGGCTGGCGCCCATCGCCGGTTCGCTTGGAGGAGGGTTGATCTACGGAACGCTCGGGCCGCGCGCGATGTTCCTGATTTCGACCGTGGTGGTGGCGGCGGCCGGACTGATCGTCGTGGTCGCCGTTCCCGGTCGCGCACGACGGACCGCGGGCGAGGCGGTGGCGCCCGCGGCGGAGCCGGTTCCCGCAACCCTCTGACTCACTGACCCAGGGGAACCCAGAACTCGATCCGCGTCCCCGAACCCGGCTCGCTTTCGATCTTGTAGCTTCCCCCCGCCATGAGCGCCCGCTCACGGAGCGCGAGAAGCCCAAGATGGCCGGGGAGGTTGCTGCGATCCGCCACCACGAAGCCCTGGCCGTTGTCCTGGATGACGCCCAGGACGCCACCATCCGCTTCAGTGACCGAGACCTTGACCATCGTCGCTTCCGAGTGGCGTTCGACGTTTCCGATCGCTTCCGCCACTTCGCGAAACACCGTTGACCGCACGTCCAGACTCAGGTCGGCGGAAAGTCTCAGGTCGAGGTCGCATGCGATGCCTGCGTGTTCTAGCATCGCGACCCGATCGCGGATCGATTGCGCGAGGCCGTCATGGCTTTCGAGGGCGGGCGGACGCACTTCGAACACCAGACGGCGCAGTGCCTCCTCGGTTTGCTCGAGCAAGAGTTTCACGCTGTCGAAGGCGGACTGATCGATCGTGCCACTCGGGGCAAGACGTCCCAGATGGAGCTCGGCCGCCGTCAACTTCTGTAGCGCGTCGTCGTGAAGCTCACTCACAAACCGTTTGCGTTCCTTGTCAACGACGGTGCTCATGTTCTTCAGCAGCATCTGACGGGCGCCGTCCACTTTGTTCAGCCGCTCCACCACCTTGCTCAGGTCGTCCTGGGCGTGCCTGAGCTGGGTCACCAGGCCCGCGGCCAGGGCCGCCTTCTGCAGCACCCATGTGTCCTCCCTGGAGAAGCCGGCCGGCCGCGTCGAGTCGTATGCCGCGACCAGGCCGAGGCGCTTTTCACCGGCACGCCACGCCACGCTGATCGCATTCGACACGCCAAGGGTCTCCAGCACGTAGGCCCATTCCGGTGGGTCGCCGGCGTTGGCCCGGAAGATCAGGTCCTGATACACGACACGACTCGACAGATCGTCGCTGTCCGGCTCGCAGCGGATGGGCTTGAGCCTTGCCAGGAATGCGTGATCAACGCCGAAGCCGCCCTCGATCGGTGCCAGCATGCCGTCGTCGCGCAGCCTCCAGAACAGGACTCTTTCCGCGCCGACGAACTCGCCGAACGTTTCGGCCAGCTGCTGGTAGAAATGGGTGAGGTTCTGACCCGATACCGGCTGCGCCGACACGGCCAGAAGGACCTGCACCGCCAGCTCGTGCGCGCGTTCGACCCGCTGGGCGCTGCCCAGCTTGTGCGCGCTGTCCAGCGCCGCGGCGACGTGGGAGGCGAAGATCCCCAGGGCCTGCCGGTCCATTGCGGTGTAATCGGAAGCGCGCGCCACCACCATGGTTCCGAGGACCTCGCCGCCTGCATGGAGCTCGGCCTGGGCGACGGCGCCGATCCGCCCGCCAGCATCGGACAACAGCTCCGCAATCGCTTCGGGCTTCAGCGGTCGGGAGGTGGAAACAGCCCGCGAGAAAAACCGGGGGGGACCGCCGTGGCTGCTCTCCAGCACGACCACCGACTGCGTAGATCGGGTAAGCCCCAGGAGGAGCCTGACCGCCCTTTCTGCGATGTCGTCCGGATCCCCGGCGCGGTCGAGCTCAGCCGTGGCGGAACGCAGCCGGTCGAGGACGTCCTCCAGACCCAGGTTGAACGGACTTGCGGTAGCCATTTGTCTTCCCCCGACGATCGAAACCTAACAAACCTTTACGGGGTTCGTCAAAACGCATTTTGCGCCAGAGACCGCCCGGCCATGGGCCGGAACCGAACATTATGATCACCGAGGGTGGCATGGCGATAGGGTCTCCAAGCTCGGTCCGGTCCGACGCTTATTGGGCGGCGTCACTGTGGTTTCCGGACCTGGCCGGCGTTGCGGTCGCCGTGTTGACCACCCAGGCAGGGCCAGCCAACCGCCTGCAGGGACGCCAGGGGCCCCCGATCCACGTTCTGATGATCGAGGACGATGCCTCGATCGCCGACATGTACCGGTTTCAGTTCGAGCACGACGGCTATCGGGTGACAGTCGCCACCACCGGCGAGATCGGCTTCTCGACCCTTGCGGGAGTGGCTCCCGACCTCATCCTGCTCGATCTCCTCCTGCCGGACCGCAGCGGCTTCGAGGTGCTCGCGGCTCTCAACGAGCGCTTTCCAACGCACCCGCCGGTCGTCATCCTCTCGAACTACGGCGAGCCCTCGATGATCGACCGTGGGCGCTCGCTCGGGGCCATCGAGTATCTGGTCAAGTCTCGGGTCACGCCGGCTGACATCGCGCGGCAGATTCCCGCGTGGGTTGAGCAGGGCCGGGGGGGCGGACAGGGGGAATCTTGACCCAGGCGGTCGTCCTGGCCCAGGACCTCACGGCGGCCGGTTTCGTCGCACTTGGGGCGGCGATCGGGTACCGCTGGTACCGCGATCGCGGACGCGCACAAGGGACGCTCGCCGTGGCGCTCATCGCCCTGGCCGTCGCCGCGGCGCTGAGCCGGTTGCCTCCCTCGCCTCTGCTTTCCCTGGTCGTGGTCATCGCCTTCATGCTGTCGGGCTATTTCGTGCTGATGTTCCGCAACGAGTTCATGCCGCTCGGCAGGACCTTCTATCGCGCGGCGAACGTGCTGCTCGGAGTGTCGATCCTCTGTGGGATCCTCGCGGTGACCGTCTTCCAGCATGCGAACCCGGCGCTCGTGACGCTGCTGGGCCTGGTGTTGATCACGAGCTGGGCGATCTTCACGGGCGAGCCCATCGTCCGGTTCTGGCTGGCGAGCAACAGGCGTCCGGCCGTGCCGTACTGGGGGGGAGCCGGCTGCAGGGCCCGACGGCGATCATCGTCACGCAGCTGCTCGCGCTCGCCGTGGTCCCTGCGATCTATGTCAGCCTCTTGCCCCCTTCGCTCTTGCGCCGCATCTGGCGAATGAGCGAGGAGGACGCGCTCAGGGCGGCGATGCAAGACCTGCTCATCTTCACTCCTACCCGCGAGATGATTGCCGACCGCGCGGCCTTCTGGGCCGTGCGCCTTTTCGGTGCCACGGCCGGCTTCGTCGTCGACGCTGATGGAAAGGTCATCGCGACGTCCGGCATCGATCGAGATCGAGCAACCACCCTGCTCTCGAGCCCAGGCCGGTCCGGCGGCATCGTTCGGGTGCCCTTGCACCTCGCGGAAGGCCAGGGCTGGTTGTGCGTAGTGGCAGGAGACTTCACCCCTGTGTTCGGGACGGATGAGGTGGCGCAGCTCCGGGCGTACGCCAACTCGGTTTCCGCGGGACTCCAGCGCGTAACCGTGACCGAGCGGGTGGCGGCGGTCGAGGAGAACAAGACCCAGTTTCTGAACCTCGCGTCGCATGAGCTTCGGGGTCCAGTGACTGTCATCCGCGGCTACGTGTCGATGCTGCAGAGTGGCCTGCTGGGCCAGCTCAACGAGCGCGGTCGCCAGGCGGCCGGAGTTATGGCGGCAAAGGTGTCGGAGATGAACGAGGTGATCGAAGAGATGATCGAGGCGGCCCGGCTCGAGGAGGGCGGCCTCACCCTGCGGACCGCCGATGCCGACCTGAGGGAAATCGCGCGCTCCGCGGCCGACGCGGTGGCGCCTCTGGTCGAATCCAGGCATCGACTCGTGCTCGATCTGCCTGAACGCCGGGTGCGGGTGAAGGTCGACGCGGACCGCACGAAGACGATCATCGCCAACTTGCTGAGCAACGCCATCAAGTACTCGCCTGGGGGGGGCGTGATCACCTGCCAGGTCCGCTCGCGCGCCGGGGTGGCCAGGGTTACCGTTTCCGACGAAGGCCTCGGCATCCCGAGGAACGGCATGCCCACCCTGTTCACCCGGTTTGGCCGGGTCATCACCCCGGAGACCGAGCACCTGAAGGGCACGGGGCTCGGCCTGTTCCTCGGCCGGCAGCTGGCGCGCATGCAGGGTGGCGATATCACGGTCGCCTCGATCGAGGGCAAGGGAAGCACCTTCACCCTTCAGTTGCCCGCGGCCTCGCCGCAAGATGGCCCCGGCAATGGAGCCGCCCAGGCGGCCAGAGACCGGATGAGGGCCGGCGCCCCCGAGGGGATGGACCGCCGGCAGGCCGATTAGTTTTAGTGTTGCTGACGGTCTGGTCCTGTATGAGGCGGCATTACTGAGCAGGGGTGATCGCATGAGCAGTGTTCGAGTACTCGTCGGCACGCGAAAGGGAGCCTTCGTCTTGAGCTCGGACGCGAGCCGGAAGAGCTGGAAGGTCGACGGTCCACACTTTGCCGGCTGGGAGATCTACCACTTGAAAGGCTCTCCGGTGAACCCGGACCGGGTCTACGCGTCGCAATCGAGCGGCTGGTTCGGCCAGGTGCTGCAGCGGTCAGACGACGGCGGCTCCCTGGGAGTTCAAGCGCGTCTGGCACCTGGAGCCTTCGTTGAACGACCCGGACATGGTCTACGCCGGAGTCGAGGACGCCGCGCTGTTTGCGTCCAGCGACGGCGGCACGACCTGGAACGAGATGCCCGGACTGCGCACCCACAAGACCGCGCCCGAGTGGGCGCCGGGCGCCGGAGGCATGTGCCTCCACACGATGGTGATCGATCCCAGCGAGCCCGACAGGATGTACGTCGCCATCTCGTCAGCGGGCACGTTCCGCACCGACGATGCGGGGAAATCCTGGCGACCCATCAACAACGGCTTGAAATCGAACTACATCCCCGACCCGGATGCCTACGTCGGGCACTGTGTCCACCGCATCGCCATGCATCCCTCTCGCCCGAACACGCTCTTCATGCAGAAGCACTGGGACGTCATGCGCACGGATGACGGCGGCGAGAATTGGCGGGAGATCAGCGGCAACCTGCCGACCGACTTCGGATTTGTGATCGACATCAACGCCAACGAACCCGACACGGTCTACGTCGTCCCGATCACCAGCGATTCCCACCACTTCGTCCCCGACGGCAAGCTGCGCGTATATCGCAGCCGCACCGGGGGCGACGACTGGGAGGCATTGACCAAGGGGCTCCCGCAGGAAAACTGTTATGTGAACGTCCTGCGTGACGCGATGACGGTCGACACGCTCGACCCGAGCGGAATCTATTTCGGGACGAGTGGCGGCCAGGTCTACGCGTCCGCCGACGGCGGAGACAGCTGGAACGCGATCGTCCGAGACCTGCCGGCGGTGCTCTCGGTCGAAGTTCAGACGCTGAAGTGATCCAGGTCGTCCTGCCCAAGAACCTGCAGATCCTGGCCGGGGTCGGCCGGGTCGTGGAGCTCGAGGTCCCAGGCCAGGCGACTCAGCGGTCTGTGCTGGACGCACTCGAGGCAAGCCATCCTGCACTCCTCGGCACGCTCCGTGACCCCCAGACCAAGAAGCGCCGGCCCATGGTCAGGTTCTTCGCCTGTGAAGAGGACCTGTCGGACGAACCGCTGGACACGCCCCTGCCCGGCGATGTCGCCGCCGGCAAAGAGCCCTTGCTCATCATCGGCGCGATCGCCGGCGGCTAGCGTCTGCGAGGTTTCTAGGTGTAGCCCGGGCGCACCGGGACAGGCCAGAACTGGTCCGTGTGGATGATGTAGCGCTGGGTGGCGAAGGCGCCGGCCCATAGAGGCCAGCACGTGGTCAGCGTCAGGTGATACCCGTTCGAGTCGCTGACCAGGACGGTTCGGTTGTCAGGGTTGACTATCTCCGTGCTGGTCACGCGATAGCGGTACAGCCCGTACCTGGTCTCCAGGTCGATCTCGTCGCCCTTGGCGAGCTCGGGAAAATTGATCCAGTACACGTTGTGGGCCGCCACGCCCACGGTGCCGGGATCGCCCGGCCAGCGGGTGGCCGGATAGTGGCCGGGGCTCGCGTAGAGGACGCCGCTGTCCACGCCTTCCTTGATCGCGGCGTAGTAGTCGAGCTTGGGGACTCGGATCGCAAAATCGACGCCGTCGACGGGCTGCTTGAGGCTGGGGCTGACCGCCTTGGGGGCCGGCCTCGACGCGCCAGCCTGGTACGTCCAGACCTGGTTGAGATGCTGGCCCTGGGAGTAGCCAGTCCACATGCCGTAGGCGAAGTTGGCCATGAGGAGCAGCCCGACGACCAGGCAGGTCGCCCAGACGACGTTGAGGAGTCGTCCGAAGGTAGCGGCTGGCCGTCCCCGGGCATGCCGGAAAGGCGCACGGCGGGCGTGCATCTCGCTTGTAGAACGCGGTCAGGGCGCTAAAGGACGAAGTAGAACGTCGCTCCCTCGCCGACCGCGCCCTCGGCCCAGATCCGCCCGCCGTGCCGGTTGACGATGCGCCGGCCGGTGGCGAGCCCGATGCCGGCCCCGGGAAACTCGCTCTGGCTGTGCAGGCGCTGGAACGCGCCGAAAAGGCGGTGGGAATCGATCATGTCGAAGCCGGCGCCGTTGTCCTTGACGAAGATCCGCGCCTCACCATCGACCATCTCGCGGCCGATGGCGATCCTCGGAGCGCCTCGCAGGCTGCTGAACTTCCAGGCGTTGTTGATCAGGTTGGTGAGCAGAATCCTCACCAGGCGCCGGTCGCCCGAGGCGGTGATCCCCGGCGCGATGTCTACTTCCACCTTGCTGTCCGGATACGCATTGCGCATCTCGTCCATGATGTTGGCCGCCAGCGCGCTGATGTCGACCTCCTCGCGGCGCATCTCGCCGCTGGTCAAACGGAACAGCATCTGCAAGCCGTCGAATACCGACGTCATGCGCTCGCTGGCATCGCGCATCCGTTTCAGATAGTCCTTGGCTTCGTCATCCAGTTGCTGGCCGTACTTCTCCAGCAGCGCCTGGCTCAGACCGTCGAAGGAGACCAGTGGCGCGCGCAGGTCGTGCGACACGGAGTAGCTGAAGGCTTCGAGCTCCCTGTTGATGGCCGTCAGAGCGATGGTGCGCTCCTCGACCAGGGTCTCGAGCTGCGTGCGGTAGCGCCGAAGCTCCTGCTGCGCCCGGTACAGCTCGACGAAGACAGTCACCTTCGCGCGCATGATCGCCGGCACGACCGGGGCGAAAACGAAGTCGACGGCGCCGAGGACGTATCCGCGTCCCATGTCGGTTTCCGCCTGGTCCAACGCCGTCACGAAGATGAGAGGGGTCAGCTCTGAACGCGGGCGCTGGCGGATCAGCTGCGCCGTTTCGAAACCGTCCATGATCGGCATCCTCACGTCGAGCAGGACAACCGCAAACTCGTTGCGCAGCAGCTGCCGCAGCGCGTCGGCGCCGGACGAGGCTTCGATCACGTTCTCGTCCAGCGGGGCGAGGATGGTCCTCAGAGCGAATCGCTTTGTCGCATCGTCATCCACGACCAGGATGTTGACCTTCGTCTTGGAAGTCGGCGATGGAGCGGGCTCGTTCACCGAGGCGGCTTGCCTCGCACGAGTCACCATCTCATCTTGCGGTACAGGTTCACCCCGTCCCGCACCTGCTCATAGTGGTCTCGATCTGGGCAGTGGAGCAGCGACTCGCGCTTGCCGACGGCAAGAAAGCCGCCGCGGATCAGGCTGTCATAAAACAGGCGGTGAGCGCGCTCCTGAAGCGACCCTCTGAAATAGATGAGTACGTTCGCGCAGACGATGAGGTGAAAGTCGTTGAAAGATCCGTCGGAGACCAGGCTGTGGCGCGCCCAGGTGATGCTTTCCTGCAGATCGCAGTTGAACCGCGCGTTCCGTCCGCTGATCGAGTAGTGATCGGCGAGTGAGCCGCGACCGCCGGACTGCTGGTAGGACTCCTCAAACCGGCGCACCCGGTCGACCGGATATGACCCGAGACGGGCCACCGCCAGCATCTCGTCGTTCAGGTCGGTCGCGTACAGGGTGCTCCGGGCGAGCAACCCCTCTTCATCCAGCAAGACCGCAAGCGAATAGACCTCCTCGCCGGTGGCGCAGCCGGCGACCCAGACCCGGCAGGATGGATACGTCCTGAGGAGCGGGATGACCTCTTCGCGAAGGCAGCGAATGAGGTCCGGATCGCGAAACATCGTCGTCACGTACACGCCGACCAGGCCGAGGAATCGCTGCATGCAGGAAGCGTCATGCAAGATCCTGTCCTGGTACGCGGAGATGCTGTGCACGTTCTCCCGCGCCATCGCGTTCGCCAGGCCGCGCCGAAGCGGACTCAGCGCATATTCCCGGAAGTCGTAGCCGTAGCAGAGCCGGATGCCTTCGAGCAGCAGCCGGATCTCGATGTCCTCGAGCTCGGTCCCAGTCCCCTCCAGCCGGAGTGCTGCCCCTTCACTCCGATTCACTGCACCAGCCATGACTTGAGCATGGAAAGTAGGTGGGCGTTGTTCACCGGCTTGGCTATGTAATCGGATGCTCCCGCTTCGATGCATTTCTCGCGGTCTCCTTTCATTGCCTTGGCGGTCAGCGCGATGATCGGCCGGTCGCCATAGGCCTTGAGCTCTCGCATCTTCGACATCGTCACGTAGCCGTCCATCTCCGGCATCATCACGTCGACAAGGGCAATGTCGATGTCGTTGCTCTCCTGCAAGAGTTCCAACGCTTCCTGGCCCGAGTCCACCGAGACAACCTCCATCTTCTGCCGCTCGAGCATTGCGGTCAGCGCGAAGATGTTCCGGATGTCGTCGTCGACGACCAGGACTTTCCTGCCGGCCAGCTCGCCGTCTGCCGGCTCGGAGCCGTTCGGCCCCGCGTCCACCCCGGCTTCGGTCTCAGCATTGTCCGACTGTCCCGCGCGCAGGATGGCCGTGATCTCCTGCTTCAGGCGCTCGGGTGAACGGGCATCTTTGATCACGATGCTCTTGGCCGCCTTGCCGAGCTTGACCTCCTCCCTGCGGGTCAGGTCCCTCCCCGTGTAGACCAGGAGCGGGGTCGAGCCCAGCGCGTGGCTCGACTGAAGCTCCTCGATCACGCGCCAGCCGCTCATGCCCGGCAGCCCGAGGTCGAGCACGACGCAGTCGAACGCCTGCCTCTGAAGCAGGGCCAGCGCCTCGTCACCGTTCGACACGGCGGTCGTTTGCGTGTTGGTGGGCCCCATCAGGTCGATGATGTACTGCCTCTGTACCGGGTCGTCCTCGACCACCAGCAGCGCCCTCGCCGGCTCGAGCTCCGAGCGCCGCGCCGGAGATCCGTTGGATTCGGTCTGCCACTCGCCGCCGGCTCCCGTCCCCACCAGGACGGGATGGGCCGGCGGTGCGGCTTCGAAGATCGCCTCCCCGGGCGCGCCGCGGTGATGCACGGGCACGATCAGGGGCAGATAGACCGCGAAGATGCTGCCGACTCCAGGTTGGCTCTGGAGCCGGATCTCGCCGCCGAGCAATCGGGTCAGCTCGCGGCAGATCGAAAGTCCAAGCCCGGTACCGCCGTACTTCCTGCTGGTCGAGCCGTCCGCCTGCGCGAAAGACTCGAAAATCGACTGCTGCTTCTCGAAGGGAATCCCGATTCCGGTGTCGATGACCCTGAACGCGACCACCTGCGAGGCGCGGTTCAGGTTCTCGTTCGAGGGGCTCCAGCCCGAGGTCGCCATCTCGGCGACGAACTCCACCTTGCCCCTCTCCGTGAACTTGAATGCGTTGCTCAGCAGGTTGTTGAGGATCTGCTGCAGGCGCTGCGGGTCGGTTGGGATCGCATCCGGCAGGCCCGGCCGAAGGTCGATGAGGAAGGCGAGCCTGGTCGCCTCGGCGACGTGCCGGAACGTGCGCTCGAGCATCGGCTTGAGCTCGGCAATCGGCCAGTTGCTGATGTCGAGGGCCACCGTCCCCGACTCGATCTTGGACAGGTCGAGGATGTCGTTGATCAACTTCAGGAGGTCTGTGCCCGACGAGCGGATGATGGTCGCGTACTCGATCTGCTTGGGCAGCAGGTTGCCGTCGGGGTTGGCAGCCAGCTCCTGGGCCAGGATCAAAAGGCTGTTGAGCGGCGTGCGCAGCTCGTGCGACATGTTGGCGAGGAACTCGGACTTGTACCGTGACGTAAGGGCAAGCTGTTCCGCCTTCTCCTCGACGAGGACCTTGGCGGACTCGACCTCGAGCCGCCTCTGCTCGATCTCGGCGTTCTGCTCCGCCAGCTGGCGCGCGTTTTCGGCCAGCTCGTCGTTGGTCGTCTGCAGCTGGTCTTGCTGGCTCTGCAGCTCGGTGGCCAGTGACTGCGACTGCTTGAGCAGGTCCTCGGTGCGGCTGTTTGCCTCGATCGTGTTGAGCACGATGCCGATGCTCTCCGCCAGCTGGTCGAGGAAGTCGATGTGGGTCGGGCTGAAGGGCTGGAAGGACGCGAGCTCGATCACAGCCCGCACCTCGCCTTCGAAGAGAACTGGGAGCACCACGATGTTGGCCGGCGTCGATTCCCCGAGAGCGGAGTTGATTTTGATGTAATCCTTGGGGACGTCGGTCACCACGATGCGCTTCTTCTCCAGCGCGCACTGGCCCACGATGCCCTCGCCGAGGGCGAATTCCATGGGGATGTTCCGGCGCTGCTTGTAGGCGTAGCCGGCCTGCAGCGCCAGGTGCGCCGCCCTTCCGTTCGCCCCGACCATCCCGTAGAACACACCGTGCTCGGCGTGGACCAGCGGAGCTAGCTCGGAGAGGACCATCTTCGAGACCGTCATCGGGTCGCGCTGGCCTTGCAGCATCCGGGTGAATCGGGTCAGGTTGGTCTTCAGCCAGTCTTGCTCGTTGGTTTTCTCCGTGGTGTCGCGGAGGTTGCGGATCATCTCGTTGATGTTGTCCTTGAGGTTGGCGACCTCGCCCTTCGCGTCGACCCGGATGGACCGCGTCAGGTCGCCCTTCGTCACGGCCGTCGCCACCTCTGCGATGGCTCGGACCTGCGTCGTCAGGGTTGCCGACAGCTGGTTCACGTTGTAGGTGAGGTCGCGCCACGTGCCGGCGGCGCCCGGCACGTTGGCCTGGCCGCCCAGCCTTCCCTCGGCGCCCACCTCGCGGGCAACGGTGGTGACCTGCTCGGCGAAGACGGCAAGGGTGTCGGTCATGCTGTTGATGGTGTCGGCGAGCTCGGCGATCTCGCCCTTTGCCTCCAGGGTCAGCTTGCCTCTCAGGTCGCCGTTGGCGACCGCGGTGACGACACGCGCGATGCCTCGCACCTGGTCGGTGAGATTGCTCGCCATCGTGTTGACGTTGTCGGTGAGGTCTTTCCAGGTTCCTGCGACGCCTTCGACATTGGCCTGGCCACCGAGCTTGCCGTCGGTGCCTACCTCGCGCGCCACGCGCGTCACCTCTTTGGCGAATGCATTGAGCTGGTCGACCATAGTGTTGATGGTGTTTTTGAGCTCGAGGATCTCGCCGCGGACGTCGACGGTGATCTTCTTCGAGAGGTCGCCCTGCTGAACCGCGGTGGTGACCTCGGCGATGTT
>VBII01000281.1:3046-4567 GCA_005887735.1 Chloroflexota bacterium | reverse complement strand
ATTCAATACATGCCACTGGTAGCTCTGAACCGCCGCCACTTCCAGCCGCGGCACGTGCACCCCGGCGTTCTGACCGGAGCCGTCCGTCCGATAGAAATGTGGAAGGAAGGTCTGGATCGAGTCCGGAAACGGAAGGACGTCCGCGTCCCACACAATCACGAACTCGGCTGACGGATCGGTGTGCAGGAGCGCCATCTCAAGCGCTCCACCCTTGAAACCATCGCGCTTGGGGCGATGGATCACCTTGAACCTGGTTCGACTGCGCCAGGCGTCGATGATCGATTTCGTCTCGTCGATCGAGTCATCAACTACCACGACCTCGAAATTTCCGTACTCCAGAGCGGCGCATGCCTCGAGCAGCCGGCCGATCACGCGCTTTTCGTTGTAGGACGCGATGTGGATCGAAACAAACGGTTCGCGGCCGAGGTCGAAATGCCCATTGCCGTTGCCGTTGCCGTTGCCGTTGCCGTGCCCGTTGCCATTGCCGTTTCTACGCCGCACGAACCTCATCAGCCCATGGGCACGGCCGCCGCCCGAGGCGTGGCCAGTGCCGTTGCCGTCAGTGGTCGAAAGCACGAGCGAAGACGTGAGCATGAGCAGGGTCGCCAGGTAGTAGCGGACCGAATAGAGGAAGAACAATGAGCCGAGCAGCAGTGCCAGCAGCGACAGGAAGACACCGGCTGAGTGATTCGCGCCGTCGCCGTCGCGGACCGCGAGGTAGATGCCGCGCGCGAGTGCGGCGAAGGGCAGCATGGCCACCAATGCAGCCATCAATAGCATCACGCGTAGAGCGAAACCCAGAGCGAGTGCCCGACCGCTCGAGGTCGATGCCGGTTGCGGGGTCACCGTGCTGGGTCGCCTGGTTTGATGTTGGTCGCCAATCTTAGTCCGCGGTTATCCGATTTGGGAGAGATGCGCCGTACTTAGCTGCGGGGGTTCCGCGTCAGGCAGGTTCGACCCCGCGGGTTCGGCGCGCTTTGCGCGAAGCGCGCGCTTCACCGCTCCAATTCCGCGCGTTTTGCGCCTGGCGCACCTGAGCAGCGACTACGGCTGGGCGGTTGTAGATATCGGCGGCGGTGAAACGCAACAGCCGGAACCCAGCGTTGACGAGCAGGTTCTGGCGGCGATCGTCCTCGACGAGGCGGTCGCGATGGTTGCCGCCGTCGTATTCGATCACGAGCCGCCCAGCGGGATAGTAGAGGTCGGCCCGACCCACAAATCGGCCGTCGCCGTCACGGAGATCGGTCTGAACCTGGGGACACGGTAGGCCGGCCTGGATCAGCAGCCAGCGCAATCGCGTTTCCATCGGCGACTCGGCAGGCGCCGCCAGGTCCGCCAGGTTGCGGAGTCGTCGTGTTCCGGCGCAACCAAGTGCTTCCCTATCAGTGAGACCACGACGCACGGCCATGTCGATTGCGATGAGAGCGTCCACCTGCGGCCCCCGGTGACAGAGTTCAGGGAGCGTTCGATCGATAGAGGTAGCTCGAAGGCCGCGGATCACAACCGTGTCCGTCGCCGGTA
>VBII01000281.1:0-2901 GCA_005887735.1 Chloroflexota bacterium | reverse complement strand
GGCCGAGATGTCGCCAGACGTTTGCCCTGAGGGAACTTCGCGTGAGCCCGGCACCATGGGCCTCATGCAGGGTGAAAGGTCGTTTGGTCAGCTCGGGTGGGATGCGCGGGGTTCGGGCCACAACTGAAGAATGCGGGGACGGCACAGCGTCGCCAACCCATCCGGTTAAGACCGGGTGCGCGCAACGGGTTCGGCGCGCTTTGCGCAAAGCGCGCCCTTCACCCCTCGGATTCCGCGCGTTTTGCGCCTGGCGCACCTCAGCCGGGCCGAATCACGCCCAACATCGACACTCTTAACCAATAGCTCGTCGTAAACACGCCCTCGCGTCCTTAACGTCTCGCGGCTCAGGGGCCGAGAGACATGACGAGGTGGCCACGGAAAACGTTGATGGGTGTGCTCGTCTTCGGCGCGTCGATCATCACCTCCGTCGGCACGAGCGAGCCCGAATCCGCCCACACGATCTCGATCGCCAACGGTGTCCGTTACACCGTGGCCGGGGCCCGGATCGACGCCCACAGCGGAACGATCCTCCGCGCGCACGACGGCCTCTTCTACTGGTACGGCGAGTCCTACGCGTGCGGTTTTCACTGGACCGATCCCCAGACGCCCTACTGCGGCGCTCAGGTCTACCGCTCGCCGGACATGTCCCGGTGGCAAGGCCCCTGGCCGCTGTTCGATGCCTCATCTGCAAGCTGGCAAGACCTGTGCATGCACCAGCTCGGCGCCCCCGGCAACGGCTGCTTCCGGCCCAAGGTCGTCTACAACCCCACGACGCGAGCCTATGTGCTCTGGCTCAACACGGGCGGCTTCGCGGGCGACGGCTATCGCGTGCTGACCAGTCGATCCCCGATGGGTCCCTTCCAGCTCGCCGCCAAGCCAGAGCTCCACGACGCCACCATCGCCGACTGGCGGGGCAACCCCTACACCCAGGACGGAGATGAGGGTCTCTTCGTCGACGCCGGCGGCTCAGCCTGGCTGACGTGGAGCCGGGGAGGGCGCCTTCTGCAGGAAAGATTGAACACCGCGTACACGAGCGGCACGGGCGCGCCCAAAGTGATCATGAACTATCCCCAATTTGCTCCGTGGGCCGGCGTCGAGTCCCCCTCGGAATTCGAGCACGACGGCCACTACTACCTCGCCATGAGCCTGCCGCGCTGCCCCTACTGCGTGGCCACCGGCACCGCGATCGAGCGGGCATCCTCGCCCGGCGGACCGTGGACCTACCGGGGAATGGTCACCTCCGGTTCTTGCGACGGACAGCCGAACAACGTCGACCAGATCGCCCCCGGGATTCTTTTGTGGTCGAGTGACCAGTGGGTCCGTGGCGGCACCGCCGGAATGTGGCCGAGGCTCAACGAAACTCTCGCAACGCAGGCCTGGGAGCCCGTCTACTTCAACGGCGCCGACGTGGCGCCCATCTCGTGCGCGCACAAATTCGGTTTCCGCATCGACGACAGCTGATCAGATAAAGGCGATCGCCTCGTAGATCGGACCGCGGTCGAACCAATCGCCCGAGAACGTGACATGCATCGCGTTCTGCTCCCACGGATCGTCGGTCCAGAAGTCCGACGGACCGTTCAGGCCGGTGAGCGTGACGAAGTGCGTGCTGCCCGTAGGCAGGTTCATGCCGACCACGACCGGGTGACCCGCCGAGACCTGTGCCTGGATCCACGCGAGGCCCGGGTTCTCGACGATCACGGACGTGTGGCCGGGCACCTTCAAAGCGGAGTTGAAGATCGCGCCATTTCCATTGAACCATTCGGTGTGGGCGGCGATCGTCGCGGGAGACACAGACCGAAAGCCGAAGTGGGAGTAGACCATCGCCAGGTCGGACAGCAGGCAGCCGATCTGCCACACCGGATAGGTCGCCGCGCCGACGCTCGATGACGCCCACCGCGCGTCTCTCTGGTTGTAGTAGGTGCCCCACCCGTCGCTGATCGGCTGGGCCTCGAGGATCGTCCGCTCCGTGCTGCCTCCGCCACTCCCCGCGCCGGCCAGCCCGCGCGCGATGTCCCAGCCCGGCCAGGTCTGCGAAGGCGCGAGCGCCGGAGCGCTGCCCCAGGCGCGTACATCACCGTGGCGGTCGAGCACCCATCCTCCGGGCGAACCAGGGGGAGCCTCGGTCCAGGCGACGAGCGAGTCGGCCATGTCCTGGTTGGGCCACAGGGCGGACCGCTGCACCGCGGGTGCGCCGCCGAACGGGTGGATGCCGCCCGAATAATCGAGGGTGTAGCCCTGGACGAACAGCCCGTTCAGGCCGTCGGTCAGAACGATGCCCCGGGCGACGTCATCGGACCAGTGGGCCGCGCCGACCACCGGGCGCGCTCCCCCGAAGGGGTGGACGCCCCCGAAACCGTCGAGGGTGTAGCCCGTCACCGACTGCGCCGTGCTGTCCGGCGTCAGGACGAGGGCACGGGCGATCCCCTTGCCCTGCCAGATCGCGTTGCCGGTGACAGCGGTCGCGCCTCCAAACGGGTGGATGCCGCCGTCGGCATCGAGCAGATAGCCGGCGGGGTTGAGGCTCGAGGACCACGGCGCCATCACGATCTCCCGAGCTCCGATCCAACCCGGCCAGTAGACGTGGCTGTCGACCGCCGGCGCGCTGCCCATCGGGTGCAGGCCGCCCCATCCGTCCATCACGTATCCGCCGCTGCCGTCGGGGAAGAGGGCGAGGCTGTAGGCGATGTCCCTGGTCGGCCAGGACGCGCTGGTCGCCAGGGGATGTGAAGCTCCGACCGGGTGCACTCCGCCCCAACCGTCGAGCACGTACAGGTGGGTCTGGTTGTCGACCGGCAGCGGCCTCGAGACAGCGGCGCCCACGCCGACGAGCAGGGAATGCGGCGAGCGCACGCCGAGGTTGGACAGCACTAGTAGGGTGGAGGTGAGGATGACAAGGCCGAG
>VBII01000280.1 GCA_005887735.1 Chloroflexota bacterium | reverse complement strand
CTCTCAACGGTCGCGGCGATTGACAGCGACTCCGACAATTTCGTCAGCTGTCCTTTCTCTCGAGCCGTCGTTACTGCTCGAGCGATCCATGGCCTGGCGGTTGCGGCGTCTGCTTGCAGGAGGCTTAGCCACCCGCGAAGGTAGTAAGCGCGCACTTGCGTCGCGGGGGCCACATTTTCAGCTCCGAGCAGCTGGTCAAGCCAGCGCGTGCTCTCCGTGGTCCCATGCGTGATCCAGTAGTAACCCATCGAAGCGGCGATATCCAGACCGCGGGCGAGGTCTCCGCGCGCCACACACTGATGGAGAACGGCCCGGATGTTGTCGATTTCCAGGTCCGCCCACGCGAGCCAATCGACCAGCCGGTACCGAGCCTGGTCCACAGACTGCAGACACGTCGCCCGGTAGTACTCCAGGCAACGCTCTTCGAGAACCCTCTCCTCATGTGCATCTCGCAACTTGAGGGTGGCGTATTCGCGCATCGTCTCGTGTAGACGATAGGAAGCGTGGCTCCTGACGTCTTGTTTGGTCACGAGCGATTTGTCGACCAGCGAGGTCATCGTGTCGAGCACCTCGGCTGCCGGCAGGTCGTCGGACGTGCAGACCGCCTCGACATCTTCGAGGGTGAACCGACCAGCGAACACGCATAGGCGTCGAAGCAGGGTTTTTTCGCCGTCGCCCAGGAGTTCGTAACTCCAGTCGATGGTCGTTTCGAGAGTCTGATGGCGTGGCAGCGCGACGCGGCCTCCTCCCGTGAGGAGGGCGAACCGATCACTCAGTCGCTCGAGGATCTGCGCGACGGCAAGCGCCCGAGTTCGCACCGCGGCGAGCTCAATCGCCAGCGGCAGTCCGTCGAGCCGCCGACACAGACCCACAATGGCCGCTCGATTTTCAGCGGTCAACTCAAACGCACCTGACGCGGCGGCCGCGCGCTCGGTAAAGAGCATGACGGCCTCGTTCTGTCGAAGCCGGGCCAGGGACTCTGTTCCATTTCCAGCTGGTAGTTCGAGAGGCGGTACGGCGACAACCTGCTCGCCAGGCACCTGGAGGGGCTCTCGGCTGGTGGTGATCACCCGCACGTTCGGCGCAGCGCGAAGGACTTCGGCCACGAGCTGAGCGGCTTCGCCGAGAAGGTGTTCGCAGTTGTCGACAACCAGAAGCAGCCGCTTGTCCCGTAGGTACGAGGCGAGGATCTGCGCCGGTTGGGTCCCAGCCTGGTCTCGGAGGTCGAGCGCCGCGACCACGGAGTTCGCCACGAGGGCGCCATCCCGAACCTCGGCGAGCTCGACCCACCAGGCCCCGTCGGCGAATCCCCGAGCAAGGTCGGCTGCGATGCGTAGGGCGAGCCGACTCTTACCGGCTCCGCCCGGCCCGACGAGGCTGACCAGGCGGGCGGCGGTGAGCTTCTTCCTGATCTCGCCAAGCTGCTGGCGGCGACCGACGAAGCTTGTGATTTCGGCCGGGAGATTGCCCGACGGGCTGCGAGTTCTGGCCATCGTGAAGACGAACTTACCGGGCTCTTGCGGTCGTAGCCCAGACGACTACCCATCGAATCATCAATTCAGGCGATTCGGGCGATGGGGTTGCAGCCGCAGGCTGACAGGCGTGAAGGAGCTATCCAACCACCGAGTCGATGTGACCTTTGCCGGCCCGGCTCCCGCGCGAAAAGTGGCGCTGGCGTCTGGGGTCACCGATGTCGAGGTCGACGGCTGCCGGCTGCAGTGTCAGGTTTGGGGCAGCTTTCAGCCATTTCTCGAGGCACTCCACGGTTCCGAGGTCATCAAGCTCACGTCAATTCCGACCGCGAAGGCAGGTGATTGATGGCTGCAGAGTGAGTCGCTTCGGTTGACCCAACCAGCTCGATGAATCGCACCTTGACGGTGCTCACCAATCCAAAAGGAGAACGACATGACTATCACCTCGACCACCCTCTTCCGAGCGGCCGGCGCTGCCGCCGCCTTTGCAGGACTGATCTTTATCGGTGTCCAGATCAATCACCCCTACCTGGACGCCACCTCGATCACCAGCACCGACGCGATGACCCGTGATTCCTTGAAGATGCTCATGGCCGCCCTGGCCCTCGCCGGCATCACTGGTGTTTACCTGCGTCAGGTGACGAAGATCGGCGTGCTCGGCCTCGTCGGGTACGTCCTGTTCGCAGCCGGCTACCTCAGCATGCTGGGAACCGAATACGTCGCCGCGCTCGTCCTGCCATCCATCGCTCACAGCTCGACCGCCTACGTGAATGACGTGATCGCCGTGGCCGTCAATCGCCCCTCGACCGGCGACATCGGCCTGATGCACCCCGCGATCCTGTTCACTGGCATCACCTACATTGCTGGCGGCTTCATCTTTGCCATCGCACTGTTCCGCGCCAACGTGCTCGCTCGCTGGGCTGCGGCACTTCTCGCTCTTGGCACCCTGGCAACCATCGCAGTCGGCCTCGTGCCGCAATACGAGAGGCTGTTCGCCATTCCGACCGGCCTCGCCCTCGTCGGCCTCGGCTACTCCCTGTGGCGCTCGCAGCGCGCGCCGGCCGCCGCGCCGATCCTCAACTCTGTCAGCTCGCAGCTCGACGTAGTCGGTGCCAAGTGACCGTCCACGCCACAGTGCGCCCCGCCCGGTCGACTCGGTCGATCGGGTGGGTGCCGTACCCACTTATCGCCCTCGTTTTGCCGGCTAACCCGCGCATCACCGCTTCGCCAGTGCCGGTGATCGTGCACATCGTCTGCGCTGTCTTGTACGCCACCCTCGGCGCCTTCCAGTTCTCCACCGGACTGCGGCGCCGCCGGCCCAACTGGCACCGGGCAGCCGGTCGGGTCCTGGTGGTGCTGGGCCTGGCGGTGGCGTTCTCGGCGCTGTGGATGACCGCGTTTTACCCCCACGTGCCGGGCGGGCAGTTGGGCCATGTGTTCCGGCTCGCGTTCGGGACCGGCATGGCCGCCAGCATCATCCTCGGTTTCAACGCGATCCGCCGCCGCGACGTCGCCCGCCACCGAGCATGGATGGCACGCGCCTACGCGCTGGCACTCGGTGCCGGCACCCAGGTGCTCACTCAAGGCATCGGGAACGCCATCTTTGGCACCAGCGAACTCAACACCGCCCTAATGCTGGGCGCGGGTTGGGTCATCAACCTGGCCGTCGTTGAGTACATCATCCGTGTCCGATTCCCGGCCTCGGTACGTGCTCGAACGCCGGCTTCAGTGACCGCTGCCTGAACGTAGGCCCACTAACCACAGGCAGTATCGCCGTCCAGTAGTCACTCAGATCGACGAGAGGCCGGCCGCTTTGAGCCGGCCGCTCGCGTGTTTGGTACGGATCGCCAGACTTACACGCCTGGATAGACCGCGGCCAACGTAACGCGGTGATCGGGACGCTTGGTGGCGAGTGTGGCGGTAACCCCAAGCCTGTGTGCCCGCTGCAAAGCGGCGCTGTATCGGTTGACTATGGGGGGCGGAGTGCCCCCACCGCCCAAGATCTGGCTCCCATCGCTGCGGTGCGCGTCTTGATGCCAGCCGATGCTGGGCCGGAGTTAGGGGGCGCTGGAGAACATCGAGTCGGATGGGGCTTCATCTCTCTCTTCACGTTGGCGTTCATGAGCACCAGCCTGCTCTTCCTCCCGCCCTTACTGGTCACCTTGCCGTTGAAGATCAACGCACTCGTGGGGATCAAGGAGGCACCGAACAGCCTTGCGCTTGTCGCGGGGATCGGCGCACTGGTGGCAATGCTGGGCAATCCGTTCTTCGGCAGGATGAGCGACCGCACGTCGTCTCGGCTCGGCATGCGGCGGCCGTGGATGGTCATCGGCCTGCTGGGCGGTTCGCTCGGCCTCCTGCTTGTCGCGCTGGCACCGAACATCCCGGTCGTGCTAATCGGATGGTGCATCACGCAACTGTTCTTCAATGCACTGCTCGCGGCGCAGATCGCAGTGCTCCCAGACCAGGTGCCGTCCACTCAACGTGGCCTGGTCTCTGGTGTCCTGGGGATCTGTCTGCCCATTGCTGCGGTCAGCGGCACGTTTCTGGTGAGGCTGGTCAGTGGCAACCAGCTCGCAACGTTTCTGGTCCCCTGCGGCATTGGAGGCTTCTTCATTTTGCTCTTCGCATTCGCGCTGAAGGACCGCCGCCTGGCCGTGGCCGACCGGCCGATCTGGTCTCTGCGGGAGTTCGTCAGCACGTTCTATGTCGCGCCCCGGACGAGCCCAGACTTCGCCTGGGCTTTCGCCAGCCGCTTCCTGTTCATTCTTGCCTACGCCTTTCTGGCCACCTACCAGGCCTACTACCTGCTCGACAAGCTAGGAAGCGCCAGGGCTGATGTGCCGCAACAGATATTCCTCGGCACGCTTACGCAGTCCGTCGTCGTTGTCGCCGCTTCCCTGATCGGTGGCCAGCTCTCTGACCGGACCGGCCGGCGGAAGATCTTCGTCTTCACCGCCTCGATCGTCTACGGCCTGGCAATGTTCGTAGTCGCGATCGCCAGCACCTTCAACGGGTTCCTCGTCGGCATGGCCATCGGCGGGCTCGGTTTCGGCCTGTATACGGCTGTCGACCTCGCGCTCGTCGCCGACGTGCTGCCGGCTGAGAATAGGGTCGCCAAAGATCTCGGCGTTCTCAACATCGCCGGCGCGCTTCCCTTTTCCATCGCGCCGGCAAGCGCGCCGATCATCCTGGCGATTGGCGGCGGCAGGTACGGTGCGCTGTACGCCGTCGCGGGGGTGTGCGCCATCATCGGGGCCCTTGCCATCCTTCGCGTCAGGGGGGTCCGATGACGCCTACATCGACGAAGCACCGCAACCCGTCCAGCAGCCTGCCGGCTCGGCCCGTTGCAGGTGGCTATGAGGGCCCTGAGGTCAGTGACAGCGGACCGGCCGCACTCTCTACTGATGCGGCGGGCGACGAAAAGGAAATCGGTTACATCGGGCTCATGAGCTGGAAGTAGTTGT
>VBII01000279.1 GCA_005887735.1 Chloroflexota bacterium | reverse complement strand
GACACTTTCGGCACGGGCAAGGCGGATGAGGCCGCCATCGGCGCCGCGGTGACAAGGCTCTTCGACCTGAGCCCGCTCGGCATCATCAAGGAGCTGAACCTACGCCGCCCGCTGTTCCGACAGACCGCCGTCTACGGCCATTTCGGCCGCACGGACATCGATGCGCCTTGGGAGTCCACCACTCGGGCCAAGGAGCTGGCCGAAGAGGTCCGGTGACGGCTGAATCGACGGTTGCGGTGATCCCGGCCGGCGGGGCGGGCACGCGCCTTTGGCCGCGCTCGCGCAGGTCCCGGCCCAAGCACGTCCTCCCGCTCGGCGAACGGGGCCGCCCCCTTTTGCGCGCGACCTACGACCGCGCGAAGGCCGTCGCCGACGAGGTGTTCGTCCTCACCGAGACGCGGCAGCGGGACATCATCGCGGCCGTCCTGCCGGAGGTGGATTCGCAGCACCTCATCCTGGAGCCATCTGCTCGGGGCACCACCAACGCGTATGGCCTGGCCACGCTGACGCTCAGCGAACGCACGCCGGGCGCTGTCATGCTCGCGCTTCCGGCCGACCACGCGGTGCGGGGGAGCGCAGAGGTGTCAAGAGCAGTGCGCGTGGCGGTGAACGCCGCTCGGACGACGGACAACCTGGTGACCGTGGGACTCAAGCCCAAGTTTCCCTCCACGGGACTCGGCTACATCCATGCGCCGGGCCGTGCCTCGCGCGGGACGCTCCGCGTGCGGCGCTTTGTCGAGAAGCCCAACGCCGCGAGTGCGCGGCGCTTTGTGCGCGAAGGTGGTTACTACTGGAACCTGGCGTGGTTTTCGTGGCGGCTGGACACGTTCCTCGAAGAGCTCGCGCGCCACGCGCCACGCCATCTCGCGGGATTGCGCAAGGTCGTGGCGGCGCGCAATGCCGGCGATGAGGCGACGGCGGCGCAGCTCTATCAGCGACTGCCGGTCGAGGTCGTGGACCGCAGCGTGATGGAGAAGACGGATCGGCTGCGGCTGGTGCCGGCCACTTTCGACTGGGCTGACATCGGCAGCTGGGCAGAGCTCGGCGACCGCGTCCATGCCGACGCCCACGGGAACTCGGTCGAAGGTGAGGCGGTGCTCGTCGATACGACCGGCAGTCTGATCTTCGGCGACCGGCGACTCATCGCCGGCATCGGCCTCGAGGACATGATCATCGTGGACACCGAAGACGCACTGCTCGTGGTTCCGCGCTCTCGGGCGCAGGACGTGCGCAAGGTCGTCGACGCGCTCAAACGCGCCCGCAAGACCCGTTACCTTTAGGCCAATGCCCACCTCGATCAAGTTCGGAACCGATGGATGGCGAGGCATCGTCGCCGACGATTTCACGTTCGGCAACGTCCGCCGCGTCGCGCAGGCCACAGCCCAGTACATGAAGTCACGATCCAACGAGCCGCTGGCGATCGTGGGCTACGACTGCAGGTTCGCGTCCGAAGACTTCGCGCAGGCGGTGTCGGATGTGTTCGCGAGCAACGGCATCAAGACGCTCGTCTTCGACCGCCCGTCGCCGACCCAGGTGGCGTCGTGGACAGTGATCGACCGCAAGTCAACCGGCGCGGCGGTGATCACCGCGAGCCACAACCCGTATCAGTTCAACGGCTACAAGTACAAGACCGAGACCGGAAGCGCCGTGCCTTCGGAGGTGATCGCCGAGCTGGAGCGCAACATCGCGGGCCTCGACGACGTGCCCGCCCCGGAGCACAGCGTCGCGCATGGCCTCGTGTCTTCTTACGACCCTCGCCAGCCGTACTACGCGCAGATCGCCCGGATGGTCGACGTCGATGCGATCAAGGACGCCGGCCTGCGCATCGTCCACGAGTGCATGTATGGGTCCGGCTACGGCTACATCGCCGAGATGATCGGCGGTGGCCGAACGACGGTGACCGAGCTGCACAACCAGCGCAACCCGCTGTTTGGCGGGATGAATCCGGAACCGATCCCGCCCAACATCGACTCGACGATCTCATTCATGAAGGTCGGCGGCCAGGACCTGTGCATCTGCACGGACGGGGACGCGGACCGGGTGGGCATCATCGACGAGACTGGGCGGTTCATCAACCAGCTCCAGGTCTTCGCGCTCCTGATGCTCTACATGTTCGAGGCGCGGGGTATGCGCGGCCCTGTGATCAAGACGGTGAACATGACCGCGATGGTGGATAAGCTCGGTGCGGAGTTCGGCGAGCGCGTGTACGAGGTCCCGGTTGGTTTCAAGAACGTCGCGCCGAAGATGATGGAGACCAACGCCCTGCTGGGCGGCGAGGAGTCCGGCGGCTTCGCGGTGCGCGGCCACATCCCCGAGCGCGACGGCATCCTGATCGGCCTGCTTTTCGCGGACATGATGGTGAAGTCGGGCAAGACCATCTCTCAGCTCCTCGCCATCCTCGAGCAGCGCGTGGGGCCGCATGCGTACGCGCGGCACGACATTCATCTCGTGCGCGAGTCCTACGATGCCGACCGCAAGCGAATCCTCGAAACGTTGGAGAAGAACGAGCCGCAGGAGGTCGCAGGCGTGGCGGTGCAGCGCGTGCGCTCCGACGACGGGTTCAAGTTCTACCTGGCCGACGGGAGCTGGGTCCTGCTGCGGGCGAGCGGGACCGAACCCCTCATCCGCATCTACTCCGAGGCGGCCGACGGCGAGGGAGTCGAGGCGCGGCTTCGCGCCCTCGAGGACATCGTCGGGATTGGGCATCATTCGGCCCCTGCGCCAGCCCCTCCAGCGCTGCGGGCCACCTCCCCGTAAATGGAGAGGACCCCTGAGTTTGGGCGGGTCGAGGGCAACAAGGTCGAGAAACCCTGGGGCTACGAGCTCCGCTGGGCGATCACCGACCGCTACGCGGGCAAGATCCTTCACATCAAGCAAGGGGAGGCGCTCTCACTCCAGTACCACGAGCGGAAGGACGAGTACCAGTACGTGATGAGCGGCAGCATCGACATGGAGATCGGTGGGCCCGACGGCGAGCTTGCCAGGCGTCGCATGAAAGTAGGGGACACGCTGCACATCACGCCGGGGACACGCCACCGCCTCACGGCGGTGGAAGACACCGACATCTTCGAGGTCTCGACGCCAGAGATCGATGACGTTGTTCGCTTGGAAGACAGGTACGGTCGCGTTTAGAATTCCGGGGCGACTATGAAGCTGCCTCCAGTCCTGGCGGAGAAGGTCATGCCGGCCGCGTCCGCGGCCCGCTCCGAGCGAGATCGAAGCTTTCTGATCTTCTCCGCGGTCGTATTAATGGCAATCGCGCTGGGATTCAAATCCGAGCTCCTGGGCCCCGGCCAGGTCTGGGCTTTGGCGTTGGGCATGGTGGTGCTCGCGGCCCCCGCGCTGCTCGGCTACCTTCGGGGAACCGCAGAGTTTCCACGCATCGAGCACTACATCCCGGTGGCGCTCGGCGCGATCACGCTGGCCGGACTCTCGCTCCTGGTGCCCGAGCTCTGGAAGTACCTCGTCCTGACGGTGATCTTCGGCACCGGGTTCATCATCGCTGCGCGGCTTGATTACCTGAGGCTCCGAGAGGCGGAGAAGCGCGGGCATCTGATCCTTCAGGAAGGCATCCTGATTCTTGTCCTCTCGGGCGCCTTGCGTCCTACCGGAGCTTCCGCATCAACGGCGTCGCGATCACACCTCGACGCGCGTTCATCTTCGCCATCTTCGTGGGCCAGGTCGTCACCTTCCTGGCCTGGGCGATCACCGCGTTGTCGCTCTACCTCTACGTGGCCGAGGGCTGGTTCGCGGCGATGCTGCTGATCGCCTGGTATATCAACCGCGGCCTGGTCCGCCATACGGTGGAGGACAGCTTCACGAGAAACGTCGTCCTCGAGTACGGAGCGTTCGCGATCGTCCTGGTCTACATGTTCGTGGTGAGCTACCAGCCGAGCCGTTAGCCGAGTCCCTCAGCCGGATTCCGCACGTTTGGCGTCAGCGGTGCGCTTCAAGTCCAGTTATTCCGCAAGGCTGGCGTCAGCGGTGCGCAATTCGCCGGTGGGGAAGACCGGCTACATGCCCAGGTAGGCTTTCTGCACAGCTTCGGAGGCGAGCAGGTCGTGACCCGTGCCCTCCTGGACGATCACACCCGTCTCCAGCACGTAGGCCCGATTCGCCACCTCCAGCGCCTTGTTGGCGTTCTGCTCCACGAGCAGGACGGTCGTGCCTTGGGAGTAGATCTCGCGCACGATGCTGAAGATCGTCTCGACAAGGATGGGTGCGAGACCGAGCGAAGGTTCATCCAGCATCAGCAGCTTCGGCCTCGCCATCAAAGACCGGCCCATCGCCAGCATCTGCTGCTCGCCGCCGGAGAGAGTGCCCGCGATCTGCGTTCGCCGCTCTTTCAGGCGGGGGAAAAGCGTGGACACGCGCTCGATGTCCGAGGCGATGCCCGGCCGGTCGTCGCGCGTGTAGGCGCCCATCAACAGGTTGTCACGGACGGTCATGCGCGGGAAGAGCCGCCGACCCTCGGGTGACTGGGAGATTCCCAGCTCGACGATGCTCGACGGCCCGGTGCGGGTGATGTCACGGCCGTCGAAACGGATGGAACCCGATTGAGGATGCATGAGGCCCGAGATGGTGCGCAGGGTCGTCGTCTTGCCCGCGCCGTTCGAACCGATGAGGGCGACAACCTCGCCCTTCTCGACCCGGATCGACATCCCGCGCAAAGCCTGGATCCGCCCGTAGAACGCGTCGATCGATTCGAGCTCCAGTAACGCCATCTAGGCCGACTTGCCCAGGTAGGCTTCGATGACCTTGACGTCCTTGCGGACCTCGTCGGGAGGGCCCTCGGCGATCTTCTCGCCGTGGTCCAGCACCACGATCCGCTCGGAGATGCCCATGACCACCTTCATGTCGTGCTCGATCAGGAAGACCGTGATGCCCCTGGTCAGGATCTTTTTCACGAGCGCCATGAGCTCGACCTTCTCCTGGGGCGTGAAGCCGGCCGCGGGCTCGTCGAGCAGGAGGAGCTTGGGGTCCGTCGCCAGGGCCCGAGCGATCTCGAGCCGTCGCTGTTGGCCGTAGGGAAGGTTGCGCGCGTAATGGTTTGCCTGCTTGGCGATACCGACGAAGCGCAGCAGCTCCATCGCCTCGTCCGTCACCTTCTCCTCTTCGCGCCGCTCCCGGGGCAGTTTGAAAAGCGAGTCCCACAGCTTGGCGTGCATTCGCACGTGGCGCCCGACGCGCACGTTGTCGAGGCACGTCATGTAGTCGAAGAGCCGGATGTTCTGGAACGTTCGCGCGATGCCCAATCGCGCCACCTGGTGAGGCTTCGAGCCGGTTATGTCGCGGCCGTCGAAAACTACGCGACCGGCTGTCGGCTGGAAAAGTCCGGTCACGTTGTTAAACAACGTGGTCTTGCCGGCCCCGTTGGGGCCGATCAGGGCGAAGACCTCGCCGCGCTTGATGTGCAGGCTCACGTTGTCGACCGCGACCAGTCCGCCAAAGCGCTTGGTGAGGTTGGTGAGATCGAGGATGTTCTCTGTGCTGCTCAGACTCGCACCCCCTCCTCGACCGCAGATCCTTCTTCCTGCACCGCCGCATGCTTGAGCTCCTGCTCTCGGATGCGGCTCGGGAACAAGCCTTGCGGGCGCAGCAGCATGATCAGGACGAGGATCAAGCCAAAGATCAGGAACTGGGAATACTGAACCTCGTTGTAGAGACCCGGATAGGTGCCGTTCGACGCCACGATCGATCCCAGGCCGAGCGTGTTGGCGAGTGAAACGGCATTGGACGCCAGCGACGGCAGCAACGTGTTCAGGATGAAATAGATGACCAGCGCCCCGACGATGACCCCGCTGATGTTGCCCATTCCGCCGAGTACGACCATGACGAGCACCGTGATCGAAACCACGAACAGGAAATCATCCGGGCTGACCAGGCCGAAGCTGGCGCCGTAGTAAGCGCCCGCGAAGCCGCTGAACGACGCTCCGATGGCGAACGCGAGAAGCTTCGTGGTCACGGTGTTGATACCCATCGCGGCCGCCGCCACCTCGTCTTCGCGAATCGCCATCCACGCCCGGCCCAGCCGCGAGCGGTAGAGGTTGGTGACCAGGATCACAGCGCCGAAGATGAGGATCACGATCAACACGTAGTAGGCGACCTGGTCGAAGCCGAAGCTGAAGCAGGGTATGAACTGCGTCTGGGCAAATGGATTGCGACAGACCGAGTCCTGTTGGATTGAGATGCTGTTGGCGCCGGCCCATGGTCCGGTTATCCAGGCCGGGAACCATGGCTTGTCGATGCCGCCAATGGCGTTGATCCCGCCGGTCCAGTCCGGCAGGTTGTAGGAGATCACCGGAACGATCTCCCCGAACCCCAGCGTGACGATGGCGAGGTAGTCACCGCGCAGCCGAAGGGTGGGGAATCCAAGCAGCGCGCCGAAGGTGGCCGCGACGATCATCCCAAGGATCAGCATCAGCCAGAACGGGAAGTGGAAGCTGTGGTGGAGAGGCGACGAGCCAAGCTGGGAGGACGCGAACAGCGCGTAGGTGTAGGCCCCGATGGCGAAGAACGCCGCGTAGCCGAGGTCGAGCAGGCCCGCAAACCCGACCACGACATTCAGGCCGATGGCCAGCAGGACCCAGGTCCCGGCGTGAGCGGCCTGGGCGATGTATGCGGTGCTTCCGCCCGTGATGAACAGGGTCGCCAATGGAAACACCAGCGCGCCGAGGATGAGGATTCCGTAGATCGCCTGGTCGCGATCGCGCATTCGTTCCCGCAGATGGAGGCGGGTCATCAGGGAGCGCCGTTTCACGGCCGTCGGTTCGCTCATTTCTCGGGAACCCGCATGCCGAGAAGGCCGGTCGGTCTGAACACCAGCACCCCGATCAGGATGCCGAAGATGACGACCTCGGTCCACTTCGAATTTATGTAGGAGTCGCTGTAGGCCGCGATGAGACCGATGAGGACGCCTCCGATGGCGGCGCCGGGGATGTTGCCGATGCCTCCGAAGACAGCCGACGTGAACGCCACCAGGCCCGTGCGGAAGCCGAGGTTGTAGAAAAGGTTGTTGAAGTAAAGACCCCAGATCATCCCGCCGGCGCCGGCCAGCAAGGCGCCGATGAAGAACGTGGCTGCAATCGTGCGATTGATGTCGATCCCCATCAGCTGCGCCGCGTCGCGGTCCTGCGCCGTAGCGCGCATCGCCTTGCCGAGCTTGGTGCGATTGATGAATATGGCGAGGAGTGTGACGAGGACGATCGCGGTGGCCATCACGAAGCCATCCTTGAAGGTGACGAACACGCCGGCGATGGTCGTCTGGTACCCAAGGCCGTGCGGGAGGATGTCGGGAAAGTGGACGGACGCTGGACCGTGCCACAAAAACATGATTCCCTCGAGCACGAACGACATTCCGATCGCCGTGATCAATGGCGCCAGCCGCGGCGCGTTGCGCAACGGACGGTAGGCGATGCGCTCGATCGTGATGTTGATGCCGCCCATGATCAACATCACAACCGGAAACACAAGCAAGATCGCGACCAGGTTTATGACCGAGAAGGACTCTTCATTGATGGCGAAGAAGCCGAGGATCGCGGCGCTGATGTATCCGCCCAACGTGAACACGTCGCCATGGGCGAAGTTGATCAGCTCGATAATTCCGTAGACCATTGTGTAGCCGAGGGCGACCAGCGCGTACATGGCACCGTCGGCAAGACCGAAGACAGTGATCTGGACGAAAGCGGTTGGGTTGATCACCGCCTGGGCAGCCAGAAGGATGACCGCCGCGGCGCAGATGATGTAGAAGAGAAAATCGATCAGGCTCATGCCGCCAAGAGCGAGGGACCGCAATCTCTGAAGGGCTGATACGCCGCTCTGCACAGTGCCCGCGTCCAGTGCTCCCCCTCCTTGAGCTAAAGAGCGAGGAGGCCCGGAATGGGCCTCCTCGTGGATGTTGGGCTAAAGACTACTTCTTGGCGAAGTCGAACTGCGTCTTCCAGACAAAGCACAACTTGGTCTGGGCCTTGCCGCAGACGCCCGTTGAGTTGGCTGGATCGGTGACGCTCTGAACCACGTAGATGGACACGATCTTGAGGTTGGTGTCGCCATTCTGGTCGAAGTCGTAGGTGCCGATCACGCCCACAAAGCCCTTGGTCTTGGCCATCTCGGACCGGACCTGCTCGCGAGTCGGCGTGTTGCCGCCGGCATCGTTGATCGCACGACCGATTGCCGCCATCAGCGCGTTGGCTGCGTCGTACGCCTGCATGGTGTATCCGCCGAAGTCGTTGGCGCCGGGGAACGCCTTGCGGAACGCGTCGATCGTCGACTTGGCCCCCGGGATCTGCGTCGCGTCAGCGCCGGCCGAGGTGGCATTTATGTTGAGCTCGTTGCCGGACGCTTGGTCGATGCAGTCTGTGGTCTCAATGCCGTCACCGCCGCCGAACGGGACGTCCCATCCGAGGTCTTTCATCTGCTTGCGCGGGATGCAGATGTTCTGGTCGTCGGTGCCGCCAACGTAAACGCCCAGCGCGCCGGCGTTCTTGAAGGCCAGCAGGATCGACTTCCAGTCGCTGGTCGTGGCCTTCTGGTACTCAGAGTGCTTGGCTATCGTTCCGCCGAGCGTCTTGAACTCTGTTTCGAAGGCGCCCGAGATGCCGACGCCGAACACGGTGCTGTCGTCCAGGACGCCGACGTTGTGGACGTTCAGCGTCTTGTACATGTAGTCGGCCATCGCCGGGCCCTGGTAGTCGTCGGTCGTGACGACGCGCCAGTAGTTGTTCGCATTCCCAGATCGCAGGTCAGCCGCGTGATAGGTGCACGGCGCCTGCGGCGGGGCCACTTCCTTGGTCAGACAGGGGTTGGTATTCGACGGGCTGATCATCACGAAGTGCTGGGGCGAGGAGATCGGGATCTCGGCCTTGGCCACCGCCGAGTTGTACGGCCCGATCATGCCGAGGAACTTGGGGTCGCCGAGCATAGTCTGGACGTTCTCGACTCCGGCGTCGGCGGAGTAAGCGCCCTGCCGGCAGTCGTCAAAGCTCTGATACGAGAACGTGTAGCCGTTCAGGCCGCCCGCGGCGTTCTTCTGGTCGACCGCGAACTTGACGCCGTTTGCCGTCGACTGGCCGCCGGTGGTACATACCGGGAGGTCAGAGCCGATCTTGATCGTCCCCTTGTTCCCGCCCGTGCCGCCGCCGCCACCACCGCAGGCGAAAGCGACCATAAGCGCCATCGAGAGGACTACAAGTCCCCTAGCTCGAACCATAGGTTCCCCCTTGTGCTGGTTGGGAGGCAAATGCGCAACACCACACCTGACGCCTCCCATCACTTGCCGCCCTCTTCCCAACTCGTGTCGGGGCGAGAGTGCGCCGGCGGCGAATGCGGCCACATGGGATGGCCGAACTGCTACTCCGAGGCACACTATCGACTCGTAGGGCCCCCGAAGTCAAGTCACTCTTGAGTTCGGCCGCAGGCCACCCTCGTCAATAGGGAAGCCGGGCGCTGTAGTCGACCGAGTCGACCAGCTTCCACCGGGCCCGGGGATTGGCGCCGACCGCCTCGAAAATCGAGACGGTGCGGTTGGTCGTGTCCCCGGCCGCGTCGAAGCCCAGCGGCCCCGTTGCACCCGCCAGGCCAGAGGTCTGCGCCACCTCGCGGGTCACGTCCGCACGGGAGGGCAGCCGTCCGCCGGCGCCGTGAATGGCCCGATCGAGCGCGGCGTAGAGGACTGCGGTGGCGTCGTAGGCCAGGAGCGTGTACGGCCCATAAGCCATCGTGCTGCCGAAGGTCTGCTTGAAGTCGTGGATGGTGCTTACGGCGCCCGGTCTGGAGTCGGCGTTGACAAACGGCACGCTGGCGAAGATGCCCGAGCTGTTCGCGCCGGCCGCGGCGACGCAGGCGGGATCCTCCGCTATGCCATCGCCACCCAGGAACGGGGTCGCCTCGCCAGCCGGAAAAAGAGGCCTCATCTCGGCCCGGATCTCGCAACCGCCGGGGCGCGTGTCCCCGCCGTAGTAGACGGCCTGCGCGCCGGCCGCTTTGGCGCTGCTCAGAAAGGTCGTGGCATCCCAATTCTTCGGAGCGAGGTCGAAACGCCCCACGATGCTGCCGCCGACGCTTGTGAATCGGGCCGCGAATGCATATGCCAGGCCCTGCCCATAAGCCTCGTGGTCTGAGATGACGGCGACGCGGAGGACGTGGAGCTTGCCAAAGGCGTAATCGGCGGCAGCCGCACCCTGCAGGTCGTCCGTGGTCGTGAGCCGGAAAAAGTTGTTGGTGTGCGCCGGCCGCAGGTCCGCCGCCGAGGGGAGTCCGGCCGCCTTGCAGCCGATCTCGATCCGCGCCGGATTGAGCAGGGCCGGCGTGAACACGTTCCGGGTCAGGCAGGGATTGCTGGTGGCGGGACTGACCATGGCGAGCCCCGCGCCGTTGGCGATCGGGATCTCGAGGCGGGCCACCGCCGCGTCGAAGGGTCCGATCATCGCGACAAGGTCGGGATCGTCGAGGAATCGGCGCACGTTCGCAGCGCCCCGGTTGGGATTCGGCACGCCGCCCAATGCATCGTCCGCCGTGTTCAGGCTGACGGTGAAGCCGTCGAGGGTCGGATGGGTCTGGACGAAAAAGCGCACGCCGTCCAGCGCCGGCACCGCCCCGCGGGCCTCGGCGCCGGTAAGAGGCAGGTCGACGCCGAGGTGGAGGGCCGGGCCAGGAGAGGCGGCCGGCGAACTCCCGGCGCAGGCCGCGGACAAGATCAGGACGGCCAGTGCGGCGAGTGACCCGAGTCTCCCCACGCGGGAGAGGATGACATTCGTTGCGCACCTACGACACTCCGTATACTCAGCATCCCCTCAAGCCCTTCAGCCGACCATAGGAGCGCGCCCCTTTGAAGACCGAGACCAGCGAACACCTGAAGCCCCGCTCCCAGTACGGAGACGATGCAGTGCAACTCGCCCTTGCCGGCAAATGGGATGAGGCGGTCAAGCTCAACAAATTCGTCATCGAAAACTTCGGGGCCGACGAAGAGACGCAGAACCGTCTGGGCAAAGCTCTTTCCGAGCTCGGCAAGCTGAAGGAGGCGAAAGCGTCGTACGAGGTGGCGCTGAAGCTCAATCCCATGAACTCCATCGCCAAGAAGAACGCCGCGCGCATCAACGCGCTGCTTCACCAGAAGGAGGGACTCAAAGTCGGTGGCACCAGGGTGGACCTCAACCTCTTCGTCGAGGAGATGGGGAAGACCGTGATCACCACCGTGGACTCAGCCCCGAAGGACGACATCTGCTCCAAGGTGGCGGCGGGCGACGTCGCCGAGCTGCGCGTCGAGGGTGACGGCATCGCGGCGGAGACATCGCGCGGCGTCCGGCTCGGTCTCCTGGAGGCGAAGCTTGCCCGCCGGCTGATCAAGTTCATGCGTGGGGGCAACCGCTACCAGGCCGGCGTGACCGCGTGCGACGGCAACACCGTGAAGCTGATCGTCCGCGAGACCTACCAGGATCCCCACTTCGCGGGCAAGCCGAGCTTTCCGATGCGTCGCAAGCGAGAGGTCGAGTTCCGGCCCTATACGAAGGAGAGCCTCCTCAGCCGCGAGGTCGAGGTCTTTGCCGGCGAAGAGGAAGAGGAAGGGACACTGGTCGAGACACCGGCGACCGACGACATCGAAGAGGGCATGCACGCTGTCGAGGACGAGGGAGAGGCGATCGATTTCTCGGAGGAGGCCGACGGCGATTCAGAGGATGAGGATGAAGAGGAAAGCTAGCGCTCCCGAGGCCGCGGCCCGGAGGTTTCTTCACCTCCGCTAAACCTTCGGTGACCCCCCAGCTGGGCGGTGTCCCCGGATTTCGCGACCTGCTCCCTCTCGAGGCCGAGATCCTCCGCGAGGCGCAGGAATCGTTGCTGGCCGAGATGCGCCGCTGGGGCTACCGCCACGTCATAACGCCGCTGGTCGAGAACATGGACGTGCTCGACGTCGGGCTCGGCGTCGAACAGCGGCGGCGACTGTTCAAGTTCACCGACGGGCGCGTCGTCGCCGGGAAGCTCCGCTCTGCCGCCCTGCCGCTGAGGCTCTGCTACTCGGGACCGGTCCTGTCTACGGACGAGGGACGTTTCCAGCAGCGTCGCGAGACCTACCAGGTGGGAGCCGAGCTGATCGGTGCGTCGGGCCCGGTTGCGGATGCGGAGGTGATCGCGCTTGCGGCGCGATGCATGGAGGCGACCGGCATCCGTCGCTATCAAATCGACGTCGGCCACGCCGAGTTCTTCCACGGGATCATGGACGCGGTCAAGCTGCCCGACGAGGTCAAGGCCGCGGTACGCGATGCACTCGTGGCGCGGGACTTCGTCGCCCTCGAGTCGCTCCTCGAAGGAACGCCGTTGAAATCGGCCGAGCACGAGCTCCTGCTCCGGTTCCCGGCCCTGCGCGGTGGGCCGGAGATCCTCGATGCCGCGGGCGGGCTGGTGCGCAACCGCCGGTCCGAGGCCGCGCTGTCCGAGCTGGGACGCGTGCGCGAGCTGCTGGTCGCGCACGGCATCGGCGACGTGGTGGTGCTCGACCTGGGCGCGATCCGCGACTTCGACTACTACACAGGCGTCATCTTCGAGGGATATGGGCCCGACTTCGGGCGGCCCATCGCGCAGGGCGGACGCTACGACGCTCTGCTCGCGCGGTTCGGCCGGCCGGCGCCGGCGACGGGTTTCATGATCCAGCTCGACCTGGTGTCAGAGATGCTGACCCGAGCGCCGCGGCCGCCCGCGCTGCCCCGGCTCGACGCGGCGCTGGCATGGAGCGAGTCCGGGCTGGGCACTGCGCTGAGGCTCGGTTCGACGCTGCGGCTCTTTGGGATGCGGGCGGTAGTCGACACCCAACCACGCAGCCCAGCCGAAGCCCAGGCGTGGTGGCGCGCGATCGGCGCGGCAAACCTCGTTTACTGCCGCAGCGAGGCCTCTGTCTCGTGGTCTTCAGGGGGGCAGCGCGCCAGGTCCCTGCCTCCCGAGCAGGTCGCCGGACGACTTGCCGGAGGGGTCGCGTGACGCAACCCGAAAAAGTGTCGATCGCCGTTCCCACCGGCACTCTGCTGAACGGGGCGCTCACCGTGCTGGCAAATTCCGGGCTGGCTCGGTTGACGGCGGACGAGCTAGGCCGTCAGCTGCTCATCGATCGAGCCGGCTTCAGGGTCATCCTGGTCCGTCCGAGCGACGTGCCCGCCTACGTCGATCACG
>VBII01000278.1:9017-10103 GCA_005887735.1 Chloroflexota bacterium | reverse complement strand
CCGCTGCCATGACACGCATGACTGCCGGGTCTCGGTGGGTGACGACTGGCTCCGCCAGGAGGTGGGCATGATCATCGCTTCCGCGGCCTGGAAGTCCAACGGGGTGCTCTTCATAACCTGGGACGAGGACGATGGGAGCTCGGACAACCGGGTGCTGACCCTGGTCGTCGCGCCAGGCATGACACACAAGTCGAGTCAGAAGTTCTACACGCACTACTCGCTGCTGGCGACGATCGAGGACCTGCTCGGGGTCGGCCGCCTGGGTGAAGCCGCGAACGCAACGCCGATGTCCGACCTCGTTCCGGCCTAGATCGTTCTCTACCTTTATCTATGTGGCGCTGATCGTTTGTGACGTCGGTCCGCGAGACGGGCTGCAAAACGAGTCGAAAATTCTGCAGCCTGCCATACGGGCCCAGCTGTGCGACCGGCTGGCCGCGGCCGGGCTCAAGCGCATTGAAGCCGCGAGCTTCGTCAATCCCAAGCTGGTGCCCCAGATGGCGGGAGCGGAAGAGGTCATGGCCGCCCTCCACCGCAAGCCGGGCACGACGTACGCCGGGCTCGTGCTCAACGACAAAGGCTATGAACGCGCGGTTGCCGCAGGCGTCGACGAGGTCCACTACGCGTTCTCGGCCGCGGACGAGTTCGGCAGGCGCAACCAGAACGCAACGACCGAGGAGGGTTTGAAAACCGCGCTGGGCCTTGTGGCGCGGGCGCGCAGCGACCGCATGCCGATCACGGTGACGATCAGCGTCGCGTTCGGCAGCCCGTTCGACGGTCCGATTCCGGCGGAACGCGTGCTGCGAATCGTCGAGCGGTTGATGGCCATCCCGGCGGATGAAATCTGCCTGGCGGACACGATCGGCGTCGGCGTGCCGTCGCAGGTCCACGAGCTGGTGCGCGGATCGCGCGCCCTGGGCGCCACCGTCGGCGCCCACTTCCACAACACGCGCAACACCGGTTACGCGAATGCGGTGGCCGCGCTGGAAGATGGTGTCGTATCGCTGGATGCATCGGTCGGCGGGGCGGGAGGTTGCCCGTTCGCGCCCAAAGCCACCGGCAACATCGCCACGGAGGACCTTGCCTACC
>VBII01000278.1:0-8977 GCA_005887735.1 Chloroflexota bacterium | reverse complement strand
GGATGGTCGCGCGCGCGGGGGACTACCCTGTGCGCCATGACTAAGCGGGCCACTGCGAATCGCGTCGCCGTAGTCCAGCAGCCGCCGGTTACGCTGCACCGCGACAAGACGCTCGGGCGTGGTGTGGAGCTGATGGAGCAGGCCGCAGCCAAGGGCGCGTCGCTGATCTCGTTCCCCGAAACGTGGATACCCGGCTACCCAGAATGGTTGTGGCGGCTTCGGCCGGGCGACGACCATGACCTGACCTCGCGCATCCATCGCCGCCTCATCGAGAACTCGGTGGACCTCAAGGCCGGCGACCTCAAGCCCCTGCAGGCGGCCGCCCGCCGCCTCAAGGTCACGGTGTCGGTAGGCATCCACGAGCGCGACGGCGAGTTCAGCCGGGGCACCCTCTACAACACCGTCGTCCTGATCGGACCCGACGGCGCGGTGCTCAACCGGCATCGCAAGCTCATGCCCACCAACCCAGAACGGATGGTGTGGGCGGCCGGAGACGCTTCGGCCCTACGCGTCGTCCCAACGCCGATGGGGCGCGTCGGTGGCCTGATTTGCTGGGAGAACTACATGCCGCTCGCGCGATTCTCTGTGTTCGCACAGGGCTGCGAGATCTACATCGCGCCGACATGGGACGCTGGGGATCGCTGGATTGTGGCGATGCGCCATATCGCGGCGGAAGGCCGATGCTGGGTCCTCGGAAACGGGTGCGCGATGCGGGGCAAGGATATTCCTGCGGACTTCCCGGAGCGGGCGAAACTCTTTCCCGACCTCGCCGAGTGGTACAACCCGGGCGATTCGGTCGTGGTCAATCCAGGGGGCGAGATCGTGGCCGGTCCGCTCCATGAACAGCACGGCATCCTCTACGCGGAATGCGACCCGGCGGTTGCTCCCGCCGCGAAGCGAACGCTGGACGTTGCCGGGCACTACGGCCGCCCGGACATCTTCAAGCTCGAGGTCAACCGCGAGGTGGCGGCCCCGGTCGAATTCGGCTAGCGGCGCGCGGTTTCCAGGCCGTACAGCGCGCCGAACTTCCGCTGGACGTATCCGATCCACGGCGCCGCGGTCAGGGGCCTGCCCGTGGCGCGTTCCAGCAGCTCGTTGGGCGTGAACTTGCGACCGTGCCGGTGCACGTTCTTGCGCAGCCAGCCCAGCAGCGTGGCGAATTGCCCTTTCTCGATCTGGGCCTCCAGGTCCGGGATCTCAGTCCGGATCTTCTCCATCAGCTGCGCGCTGATCAGGTTGCCGAGCGTGTAGCCGGGGAAGATGCCGAAGCTCACGTACGACCAATGGATGTCCTGCAGCGCACCTTCACGGTCGTTGGGAACCTTGAGGCCGAGATATGACTTGAAGCGCGAGTTCCACGCCTCCGGCAGGTCCTTCACCTTCAGCGTGCCCTCCAGCATCTCGTTCTCGAGCTCGAACCGGAGCAGCACGTGCATGTTGTAGGTGACCTCGTCGGCCTCCACGCGGATCAAGGACGGATACGAGCGGTTGACCGCGCGATAGAAAGCTTCCTCGTCGACTTCCCGCAGCGGCTCGGGAAACATTGCGACCAGGCTCGGATAGAAATGACGCCAGAACGGGAGGCTCCGCCCAACCAGGTTTTCCCAGAAACGCGATTGCGATTCATGGACGCCCGGCGACGCGCCTCCCCATAAAGGAGTGCGGTCGATGTTCTGGCCCATGCCCTGGTTGTACATGGCGTGCCCTGATTCGTGGATCGAGCCGAAGAGGCACTCGTTGAAGAAATCGCGCGACACGCGAGTGGTGATGCGCACGTCGCCTGGGCCGAATGCGGTCGAGAAAGGGTGCGTCGAAATATCCTGGCGGCCGCGCTCCAGGTCATAGCCGAGCCTCTTGACCAGCTCCAGGGCGTAGGCAAGCTGCAGGTCGGGGTCGAAACCGCGATAGAGGACGCGATCGTCCACGGCGTCGGCATGACGAGCGATGTCAGCCGCGAGAGGGACGATGGCCCGCTTGAGCTCGGCGAAGATCGCTTCGAGCTCTGCGGTGGTCATGCCCGGCTCGCTGCGATTGATGAGTGCGTCGTAGGGGCGCTCGTCGTAACCGATCGCGTCCGCGATTCGCCGATTCAGCTCGACGTTCTTTTCGAGGTAGGGAGCGAACAGGCTGAAGTCATCCTCGCGGCGAGCCTTCTGCCAGACCGGCTGCGCCATGCTGCCGGCGTGGGCAATCTCCGAGATGAGCTGGGGTGGGAGCTTGGTCGCTTCGTCGAAGTCGCGTCGAGTGACGCGCACCAGGCTTGCTTCGTCGGAGTCGAACGGCAGCTTTGCGACCTCATCCTCGAGCTGGTCGAGCAGCCGGCGCACCTCATCGGAGGTGAACCTCACATGCGCCAGCCGCGACAAGGTCGCCATCTGTTCGGCGCGGGACTGCACGCCGCCGGGAGGCATGTACGTCTCCTGGTCCCATTCGAGGAGCGCAGCCGCTCGGCTGAGATCGGTGACCTCGGCCAGTATTTCCTTCAGCGCCTGGAGCCTGTCCTTCGTGTTGCCCGCCACCCCCTGCGGGTATTCTCCCGAATGCGCCGATCGCCCCGCTAGCTCAGTGGATAGAGCATCTGTCTTCTAAACAGAGGGTCTGAGGTTCGAATCCTCAGCGGGGCACTTATCTGACCCGGACGGCAATTCCGAGCGTTTTGCTCAAAACGACCGCAATGCGCCATCAATTCCGATGTTCTTGGGCAAAACTCACGTCGTTCCAAAGAGATCACCCTGCTGCGATCACAGCCACGGCGACGATGGCCAGGATCGCACCCGCGATCTGGACCGACGACAGCCGCTCGTGGATGAACAATCGAGCGCACACAACCGTGAATGCGGGGTAGAAGGACGTCAGGACCGCGCTGAGCGAGAGCAAGCCGTGGAAGGTCGCGTAGAGGTAGAGGACCACCCCGAGACCATCCAGCGGGCCGCCCAAAGCGATCAGGCGCCAGGCACTACGCCTCGGCACTGGTGAGACGCGGCTGATCAAGGCAAAGCCCAAAGCCGCGACCGCCGATCCGAACCGCCCGCTGACGAATGCGGTCACTCCCGATGGACTGCTCGCGTGAAACAAAATGAAAAACAGGCCGAATGCCGCGCCGGCGACCACCGCCAGCCCAACCGCCGCGCGAGCGCCCTTGGTAGCAGTCCGCCCCCCGCCATTGATGAGGGCAATCGCGACCAGGCCCGCGGCAATGCCGCCGATCTGGCCGGCATGGAGCCTTTCTCCGCCGATCACCCCCACCGCGGTGGGAATGCCCGCCGCGACGACGGCGGTGATGGGAGCGACCACGCCGATCAGGTTCATCGCCATGGCGCGATAGAAAGCAATCAGGCCAAGGCCGCCGGCGGCACCGCCGCCGAAGGCCAACAGCGCCGCGACCGGATCGATTCTTGTCGGCAACACGAGAATCGCGAAGGGCAGCGCCACGAGGCCGACCAGCTCGATGCCGATCGCAGCGCTGACCGGAGGCGTCCGTCGGCCGGCAAGTCCCCCGGTGAAGTCGGCGACTCCAAGCGTAGCGGCGGCTCCCAGGGCGGCGGCAGGCGAAAGGAGAGGATTCAGACAGACGATCCTAGGTGGTCATAGACTTCGCGCAGCGTGGAAACGATCGAGCTGGTCCCGTTCAGCAAAGAGCAGTTCGAAGCGTGGTTGCCTCGGGCCATAAAGGAATACGCGCAGGAGCACATCTCCACCGGCAGATGGTCCGAGGGGGAGGCGATCGAAAAGAGCCGCGAGGAACACGAACGGCTGCTTCCTCAGGGCCCTGCCACTCCAGGACATCGCATGTGGTCGATCGTCCGCGGCGGTGATCATCAGCCGGTCGGCTTGCTGTGGATCCAGGTGATTGACAAGCCGACACCGCGCGCATTCATCTTCAACATCGAGATTGATCAGCGATTCCGGCGGCGCGGCTATGCGATGCAGGCGATGTCGAAGCTCGAAGACGAGGCGAAGCGCCTCGGTCTCGACAGCATCGGTCTGCACGTCTTTGGACACAACACAGCGGCGCGGCCGCTGTACGAGAAACTCGGCTACGTCGCGACCAACATCAACATGTCCAAGCGTTTGAGCTAGTCGAGATTGATGACGGAGCCGGGATCGCCGGCTCCGCCGCGAGTCCGCTCAGGCCGCCTGGCGGCCGCCAATCGAGTCGATCATCATCCGGTAGCTGCGCATCGCAAGGCGCAGGTGCTCGGTGTCGCTGTTGCCGTCGATGTCGCGATGGATGCTCTGCATCTGCTCGTGCATCGCCTTCGCCATGCGGTCGATGGCTTCCTCCATCAATCCCTCAGCCTTCTTCACAGCGTCTCGCGGCTCCTCGATGAACTCTGACTGAAGTTCCTCGAAGCGCCGTCGGATCTCGGACATCTCCGGCAATGGCTCAGCGTGGCGAGTCACCGTCTGGGGCTCTGTCCGACCCATCACCTCAGGATTGGATTCGCTCATGATGCCATCTCCCTCTGGCGTGCTTCAGGCGCGATTCGCGACGACCCGACCGCGTCGTCGACGATCGCCTTGTAGCAGACCATCGCCCTTCGCATGGCCTCGGTGTCACGGCGGCCTTGATCGCCCCTGGCGGCCAATCTCGCTTTGCGCAGGTCGCCGGGCATGCGTTTCTCGTCTGTGAGATTGGCGCCGCGCTCGCTCAAGATCATCACGACGACCTTGTCCGCCTCCTGCACCGCGGCTCCTGGCTCTTCGATGAAGCGCGCCTCAATGGCAGGCCACATGCGCGCGAAACGATCTCGCGATTCATCGGGCAGTGCGCGCAACCGAGTCTTGCCGACTGTTCGCGCGATCACCACCGCGATCGCGATCAGGACGATCGCGACAGCGACGATCAGCGCAATTACAAGCAACTGGCTCATGTCTCGACACCTCCAAAGAGGAGAACGGGACGCCGCGTGGCGTTACTTGTGATATCGATTCAGGGTTAAGACATGTCGAGCAATGCAGGCAAGCCGCAAATTCCAAACGATATGAAGGCATTCAATAACAAGGTCATCGCCTAGTTCCGAACCAATTGCGGTGAGCTCAGCGGCCGGATGGCCGGGGCCCTGACGTCGCGCGAGATCCCGATCGTCGTCCTCGAACCGATGTAGCGGGATTTAACCGCGTTTGCGTTTTGCCGCTGCGATGCGGCGTTTCGGTTCCGGCGTCAACAGACTCTCGCGCAGGTCAGCCATGCGTGCCTTGCTGAGGTTGCTCTTCATGATCCAAGCCACGTCCTTATCGCTCGAGCGAAGCCACTTTTCGAGGTACGGCTGCGCATTTCGCGGCGCCGCCGCGGCAGCGACGCTCCCGCCGTAACCGAGGGCCTGCCGCAGAACGCGGAACCCATCCCCGCGCCGCTCGCTGCCTGCCGCGAGTGAGCGCGTGATCTGGTCGAGGATCGCAAGCACCGCGACCGCGTCCTCGTTGCTCTGCAGGAGCGCCGGCTCGCAAAGTCCCGCGACGACCGCCCGCTGGACGAATGGGTCGCCGTGTCTCCAGGCTTTCATCGCCGCGAGCAATTTCGGCATGCTTTCCCGCCCAAGCCGCTGCAGCGCCATCGCGACGCCTTCGCGCACGCGCCAGCGCGGGTCGGAGGCGAGCTCGCGCAGCCAGCTCATCACAGTCTCCGGCTCCAGCAGCGCGATGCGGCCGAGGCCCGCGGTGCCGCAGAGCGCGAGAAACTCATCTTGCGAGGCCGAGAGGCGCCACAACCTGTCGGCATCGGCTTCCTCGGCGACGGCGGCAACCAGCTCGAGGTTGGCGCGCGGCCCTGGCAGGCCCGAGTGCTTTCGGAGGTAGGGCTCCCAGTTCTCCAGCTGTCTCAGCTCTTCGCGATAAGTGTCCGCTCCGCTCGCCATTCGCAGCGATCCTAGCTAACGGACAATCACACCGTGGACATTTCCCGCAGCGCGGCCCTCACGCGCGGCGCGAGGCTCGAGGCTGTGACCGTCGCCTGGATGGCAGTCGAGGCGGCGGTGGCGCTGGCCGCCGGAGTTGCCGCGCGCAGCGTTTTGCTCACTGCGTTCGGAGCTGACTCAATCATCGAGCTGCTCAGCGGCGTCGTCCTGTACCGGCGTCTGCTGGCAGAGCCGGGTGAAGGTGCCGCGGCGGTTGTGCGTCTTGAAGCCAGGACAACGCAGATCTCAGCCGTCCTGCTGGTGCTCCTCTGCTCGTACGTCGTGCTGTCATCGGTCGCGGGTCTTGCGCTGAAGATCATCCCCACCGCATCGATCCCTGGCATCGCCGTCAGCGCGATCGCGGTCGTCGCCATGCCGCTGCTCGCGCGCGCCAAGATTCGGGTCAACCGCGTTCTCGACAGCCCGTCGCTCCGGGCGGATGTCGCCGAGACCGTGAGCTGCGCCTTTCTCGCGGCGACAACTCTCGCCGGGCTGGCGGTCGCCATGGTCACGGGTTGGTGGTGGATCGAGTACGTCGCGGCCCTGGCCCTTCTCATCTGGCTGGTGCCGGAGGCACGCGAAGCCCTCCAAGAGCGGCGGCATAATGGGGCAAGTCAAGGGGACAAGGGGAGAAACGATGAGTGACGGCAGGCAGGACGCGGACATGGATCATCCCAGGCACCACCACGAGAAACGACGCTTGATGCTCACGCAGCTTTTGCGGAGCCCTGTCCTGAACCCGGCGGGCACTGAGGTTGGCCGAGTCGAGGACTTCATCGTCAAGCTGGCCGATGGCGCATACCCGCCCGTCAAAGGGCTCAAGGTTCGCGTCGGCGCCCAGGACGTGTTCGTCGGCAGAGAGTTGATCGACCGCCTCGAGCCGGGCGGCGTGCGTCTCAACACGCACACCCTTCGCACGGAGGCTTTCCAACGGCGACCCGGCGAGGTGCTGCTCGCGGCCGACGTGCTCGGCCGCCACCTGGTCGACGTGGCCAAAGGCCGGATCGTCCAGGCCCATGACCTCGTGCTGGCGCCGAGCGACGATGGCTGGTATCTCGCCGGCATCGACCGAAGCCCGCAGGCGATGCTCCGCCGGCTGGTGCCGCGGCGCGGCAGGCCAGACCTGCGGCGACACGCGATTCTCGACTGGAAGGACGTACAGCCCTTCGTCGGACATGTGCCGACTGCCAAGCTGCTCATGCCTCTGCAGCGGCTGCGCCGGCTGCACCCCGCGCAGATCGCCGACATCGTGGAAGGCGCCTCGCACGAAGAAGGGCAGGAGATCATAGAGGCGGTCGAAGGCGACCCCGGATTGACCGCCGACATCTTCGAAGAGCTGGACCCGGAGCATCAGGTCGAGTTCTTCAAGTCCAAGTCGAATGAAGACGCTGCCCAGATCCTGGAGCGCATGGCGCCCGACGATGCGGCCGACCTGCTGAGCGAGCTGGACCAGGACCGGCGCAAGCCGGTGTTCGACATGATGTCTTCGAGCCAGCAGCACAAGCTGCGCAAGCTCCTGCAGTACCATCCGACCACCGCCGGCGGAATGATGAGCCCGGACTACGTGTGGGTGATTCGCGGAGCCACCGTCGACATGGCGCTCGAGGCCGTGCGTACAGACGACAAGACTCCCCACCAGCTGCTCAACACCGTGTTTGTGACCGAGCAGGAAGGAAGATACATAGGAAGCGTTGGGGTCGCTGACCTGCTGAAAGCCGACCACACCGCCAGTGTCGATGCGCTCCAGCTGACGAACTGCTTCGTCCATGGCAATGCCGACTTCGCCGACGTCACTCTTGTCATGGCCGACTACAACCTGACGGCGCTCGCTGTGACCGACTCCGCCGAAAACCTGATCGGCGCGATCTCGTCAGACGATGTCATCGAAGCGCTCGTGCCCGAGGAGTGGCGCGCGCGTGTCGAGGCAAGCACCGGCGTATAGACCAAGATGAGCGAGCGCGAGCCAAGTCAGAAGGACTCGCGCTTGAAGCCAACGTCAGCCGTGCTCGACGAGATGCACCGCGGCGACATCCACGGCGCGTTCGGCACCATCCGGCTCAGTGATGTCGCCCCTCGGCGCACCTGGCGCCGCCGGATCCTCACGCTGCTGGCCATCGTCGGCCCAGGACTCATCGTCATGGTCGGCGACAACGACGCCGGCGGAGTCTCGACCTACGCCCAGGCGGGGCAGGATTTCGGCTATTCGCTACTGTGGACGCTTCTGCTCCTCATCCCCGTCCTGATCGTCAACCAGGAGATGGTGGTGCGGCTCGGCGCCGTGACGGGCGTCGGCTACGCGAGGTTGATCAGCGAGCGATTCGGTCGTTTCTGGGGCTGGTTTTCGGCCGGCGGCATCTTCCTCCTCAATTTCCTGACGATCAGCACCGAGTTCATGGGCATCAGCCTCGCGGGCGAGTATTTCGGGTTGAAGCCGGCAATCATCGTCCCCGTCGGCGCTCTCCTGCTGATCGGCATCACCGTGAGCGGCAACTTCCGGCGGTGGGAGCGGGCGATGTTCGTCTTCCTGTTCGCGAGCCTGCTCGTCCTGCCCCTGGCCGTGCTCAGCCATCCCGATCCCGGTGCGGCCCTGACCGGATTCCTCGTTCCGGGCGTGAAGGGCGGCCTCACCTCCAACTCGGCGTTGTTGATCGTCGCGGTGGTCGGCACCACGGTGGCGCCCTGGCAGCTCTTCTTCCAGCAGTCCAACGTGATCGACAAGCGCATCACGCCGAGATGGCTCGATTACGAAAAGGCAGACACCGTCATCGGCGCGTTCGTGGTGGTCATCGGAGCCGCCGCGATCATGATGGCCACGGCCTCCGCCTTCAGCGGCACGCCGGAGTTCGGCCACTACCAGGACGGACTCCACATCGCGCAGGGCCTGCACCGATACATCTCGCCGGCGGCCGGAGCGATCTTCGCCGTCTTGCTCTTCGATGCGTCGATCGTCGGCGCGTCGGCGGTCACGCTCGCGACTTCCTATGCGTTCGGTGACATGTTCGGCCTGAGGCACTCCCTTCATCGCGGCATCCGCGAAGCCAAGCTTTTCTACGCCTCATATACCGGGATGGTCGCCCTCG
>VBII01000277.1 GCA_005887735.1 Chloroflexota bacterium | reverse complement strand
ACTGAAAGACTGAACCACCATTGTTGCTGCTCGCGCATGGAGGCCGAACCCTGAACCTTGGGGTCTAAAGAGGTCCCCAGGGTCGCCGACAGCCAAGATGACAGCCAACGTAGCCGCCTTTCAAGCACTTTGCGAACCGCATTGGATGTCAGTCGGTCCGAAGGTTCCTGGCCGCTTACTGCCTGTTTGTCACCTTCGCGGTAGCGGAGTATCGTCCGCTTGGGGAGGCTGCTCATCCACCCGGCGGATGGGTCCCTTTGGGGTTGACGGGAGGTGTCCATGAAGACGCTTGTTGTGGTCGGCATTTCTCTTGCCGCGATCGCTCTGACGAGTACGCCAGCAATTGCGGCCGACGCCCACGGCAACCACGAGGCGTACGTCTGGGTTGTAGCCGGTGATACTGCTATAGCCCCCGATGGGTCGACCATCTTCATCAAGGGGCATGGCACGCTCGAGGCCGGTCCGGGAGGTTCTGCAACGGGTGGCGGCACATTCTCGATCGATGGTGGCCCGACCGGTACCTGGAGTGCAACAAGCGTCGAAGGTTTCGTGAGTTATGGAACGTCGTCGCCGGGGTCACCCTTGCCTCCTCCACCGGCCACGGGTGGAATGGCTAAGCTGCGCGTGTCTTTCAGCAACGGCCAGGATGGCGTCTTGACGATTTTCTGTGTAATCGGATCGCCGCCCCCAAGTGTGGGTGAGGGAATCCACCTGATCCTCGGCAGCGGTGTCAGCAGCGAGTACACCGACGAGGGCAACGGCTTCACTATCTTCATAGCGATCTAGGCAAGCAGTAGTCGCGACGGAGGGTGGCGCTCGGTACGCCCTCCGTCTTCGTTTCTGACAGGCACAAATGACAGCCAAGCTGGAGGATGCCTGAGGACAAGTGCGCACGAACCTGGATTGTGGATGCCCCTCATAGGACTCTAGCGGACGTCAGTGGACGTCGCTGGACGCTAGACCCGCGTCTTCAAAACTGTTTGCGGGGCGCTGCTGAGCAGTCCTGGGTAGGTTCGATTCCCGTCCATCCCGCCACACGCATTAACGGTGACAGCCAAAAGGACAGCCTCATAAGGAAACTTGGTGGTCCTCACTGCGTTCAGCGCCAACCTCCACGCTGAGCTCAGCCCGTTCCGAGCAGCTCAGCCCTCGCTTTGGGAGTTACCGCACCGAAGGCGAACACCAGGAACAAGGTCAACAACGGCAGACCACTGAAGTAGAACCAGCCCAGGTCTGTGCGCGCTCCCTCGATCAGTGCCAGCACGAAAATCCCTGCCTGCACCGCGAGCACCAGCCACCAACCCCAGCCCGACCGACGGAGAAGCCACGCGATGGACGCGAGAAGGTTGAGCGCTCCGATCCCGTAGAGCTCAATCGCAAAACGTGCCTGCTCGGCGGCTTCAGCTGAGTCGATACCGACCATGACACTCCGCTCCCCCAATTCGACGGAGCCAGCGAAGAAGCACGCTATGCACTCGCAGCCGAGCACTGCGACCGCCGCGTAGAGCCGCCAGCGGGAGATCACATCACGACCCTAGACCGTCGGGAGTCCCCTGGTGTCGCCACAGTCACGGCGCCAGTCCGCAGCAAGAGCGCCGATGATTTTCGTCGTCATCCTGCTGACCTTGTTCTTGGTCGAGATGATCCTGAAGCTTGTGTAGCGGCCGTCCGACTTACCGTCTAAGTGGCGGGCCTGAGTGGGTCAGCCCGAATCGTGCCTGTATGGCGCACGACGATCCAGCGGGCCACGACGGTAGTCGGTGCGGCGCAGTGCTCCTCGCCGCTCCAGGGCGAGGACTTCTTTGACACGCGCCAGGATCCGGACGCCCCTGTGAAGTTGCGCTCTGCGCTCAATTCCCCGCCGATCACTGTCGGACCGCCTCGCCCCGGACCTCTTGTTCTCCGTTCGGTGCTCCTTTGCCTCCCGCCTTCTCACTGTGATCCTCCTCTGGGTTCGCGTCAAGTGGCGTCAAGGGCCAGGTCGTTCGTGCCTAGCATCGCTCGATTCGCTGGCATAGTGTCGTCAGATGTTCACGAGAGCTAACAACGCTTAACGGTCGACGTTCCAGGAATTCCCCGAGCGCGCCGTTACGCCCAACGGGGAAGTGCGCTCAATCGTCCAGTTCAGCGCGGTAAGCCGGCTTTACGGATCCCGGCGTGCCCTCGAGAACGTCGACCTGACGCTGGAGCCGGGTGAGCTGGCGTTCCTGGTCGGTCCCAGCGGTGCCGGCAAGACCACCCTTTTGAAGCTGATCAACCGGGAGATTCGGCCCTCGAGCGGCGAAGTCTGGGTTGCCGGCTTTGCGGCGCACCAGCTGAAGAAGTCGCGTGTCGCCCAGCTGCGTCGCCGCGTGGGGGTCGTATTCCAGGACTACAAATTGCTGCCGCGCCTGAACGCCATGGAAAACGTGGCCTTCGGGCTGCAGGTCGGCGACCTTCGAATTTCGGAAGACGAGGCCCGGGACCGCTCGCTCGACGCGCTGGAGGCGGTGGGCCTGGGCGACCGCGCCGGCGCACTTCCGCACCAGTTGTCGGGCGGCCAGCAGCAGCGAGTTGCCGTGGCCCGCGCCGTTGTCGCCCAGCCGCCCCTTTTGATCGCGGACGAGCCGACCGGCAACCTCGACCTGGAGACGGCCTGGGGGATCATGGATCTCTTCGAGGACATCGCCGCGTGGGGCACGGCCGTGCTCGTGGCCACGCACAACGTCGAGATCGTCACACGGCTCCAGCGCCGGGTCCTGACGCTGGTGGACGGCAGGCTCGTCCGCGATCAACCGGCCGGGCAGACAGGCAGGATGGCGTGGCTGGCCACGTCGTGAAGGGGCGTTTCCCCCGGCGCAGGCTCGTCCAGACGGTGGCCGCGAATCTCGTCCGGCGCCTTTTCCAGGGCGCCGCTCGGAGCTGGGCTCGCAACATCGCCAGCAATGCGCCTGCACTCGGGTCGATGACCCTCTTGCTGGTGATGTCCGGCCTGATCGGACTGACCGGGTTCGCCCTCCACAACCTGGAACAGACGGAAGCGAGCCAGGCCTCGTTGCTGCACGTATTCCTCCGCGACGATGCCGCGGGCGGGGACGTCGTCTCGCTGATGAATCGACTGTCGACTGACCCTCGTGTCTCCACCGTCGTCTACGTCACGAAGGCTGATGCGCTTCAACGTG
>VBII01000276.1 GCA_005887735.1 Chloroflexota bacterium | reverse complement strand
GCTCGTCGTCGACGCCGCGGTTGTCGTAACAGCGTGTCTGTCCGAGGCCGGACTCGACCCACTGGCGAAGGAGCAACTCGTTGCCCCCTACCTGATGTGGTCCGAGGCGTCCTCTGTGCTTCATGAGCTGCGCTGGCGAAAGGAGATCTCGAGCGAGCTCGCGGCTACCGCGGTTCGGCGTCTTTCGCTGGCGGATATCAGCCCCAGACGCCCGAAGGGCCTGACCGACGAGGCGTGGCGGATTGCTGATCGCCTGGGCTGGGCGAAGACCTACGATGCTGAGTACCTCGCGTTGGCGCGGCTCCTTCGTTGTCAGCTGCTGACGACGGACGCGAAGCTGAAGAATGCGGGCACGAGGGTTGTCAGAGTGATTGGACCAACCGAGCTCCAGTCGGAATGACTGACCAGGCGGGGCGCGGCGAAGCGGCTGTCATCGACGATGCGTCTACCGGTGCGGGTGCGTACGCAGGCGGAGTTCGTCTTGGCCAAGTTCTGCCGCGAACACATCCCTCGTGCCATGTCCGACCAGGTTCGTCTCGAGTATGACGTACGTGGCCTCACGGCAATCCTCGTCGAGCGGCGCCCGACATGGCCGTCCCAGACGCTGGACGAGGAGTGGCTAAGAATCCCTATCGCTCGATTCCGCTATTCGGTCGACTCTTCCAGGTGGACCCTCGATTGGCCCGACAGCGACGACAGGTGGCATCGCTATCAATTCACAGGTGCCAAAACGCTGGCTGGCCTGTTGCGCGCGGTTGATAGCGATCCTACCGGCATCTTCTGGGGCTAATAGAAGCGCAAGTTACGTTCGAGTGCCAGGCTCCATTGGTCGGAGTTCAAGATGGGAGCCCTCCTCAGGATCCCATTGCTGCGAGCACATGTGGCTCACCCTCCCGGATCTCCAAGAGTTGAATCCGCCCTTCACGAATGTGTCCTGAAATGATGGTTTCAATCACGAGCCGCCGCGATTGCTCCTCCATCGTTGCTTCGAGATGGCGAAGGTAAGCGAAGTTCCCAGGGTGCTGCGTGCTCCGAGACAATGTCTCCGAGCAGCAGCTTGTCTAGATGTTCGTCGCTATAACGTCGAGACCCGGTATCGCGCGGCAGGTCACTCATGTCCAGCTCAGTTGTAGTGCGGTTGTAGTGCGGTTGTAGTAAAGGCAGGCGGTTGACGCCCTGGGAAAGCCCTTTTGAATTCGAATTTGGCTCCGGGACGGAGATTCGAACTCCGAACCTTGCGGTTAACAGATCGCTTGCGCCCGTTCAAAGTTAGCGATCTGAATTCACGTTGTGCCAATGAGTGTCGCCAAACATCAGGGTTTGCCACCTGCGTTGCTGTACGGAAGTTGTCGGAAGCCCGGTCAATCTCGTGAGGGCGCGGATCGATCCCGTGCCTTCAGCTCGGGCTGCGTTCGAGCGGCGCGTGAGGCAATCCGGCGGAGTTAGGCGGCCCCACCTTGGGTCCTCGAAGCCCGCAAAAACGTTTTGTCATTGGGGCCGCCGATCCACGACTGTCGTTTGCGGATCGCCAACAACAGCTGTCATGCGGATCCCCAAAGTAAAGTCAGTCTGGCGGTAGCGGCGTTGCCGACCGAGCTTCTCAAGCGCAAATCGTCGCTGTCAGAGAACCTCTCGACGACCCACGAATATGCGTCAAGAGCATCTCTCGTGAGACCGAGCTCTACCAATATGTTGGCCTTGGCAATTCCAGCTTTGGCCACCCACACCTGTACTTCTGTCGAATCGAGGGCGTCATATCTATCCAAAAGGCGTTTGTAGGCGTCGAGCGCGTCGTCAACGCGATCGAGATGGCTAAGCCCTACTCCCGTGGTGTAAAGCGCGACGGCAACTTCTTTGCGAAACGGCCGTCCGGAGCGCGAAGCGAACCGCGACACGACAAGCTCATGCACGAGAATCCCTTCGGCGGTCCGGTCCAATTGGTGCAATGCGATTCCCTTGGTCGCCAAGGCGCTTGCGATCATCGCCTGGCCCTGCGCTCCATTGGTCCGCCCAAGGTGCTTGACCGCAAGGTCGTAAGCCGCGATCTCATCCTCGTGGCTGCCAAGCCGATCGTATGCGAGGCCGGCGCCGTAATGAGCCTTAGCGACTTGAAGTCGGAATGCGGATTGGGGATAGCCGGCATAGAGGGCAATAACCCGTTGGAAGACGTCGATGGCATGTTCATGGCGGCCTAACTCTCGGAGTTGGGCGCCCTTGTTAACGAGAGCAACCGCAACGAGAAATTGGGCATTTCGATCGGTCCATTGTCCGACGCGAGCAACCGCGTCGTCATAGGCGCGAATCGCGCTGTCGCCTCGACCCAAACGCCCCAACGAGTTCCCCATGTTGTACAAAGCGGTGCCGGCCAGCTTGGCAGCTCTGCTCCCGGTCGCCTCGCGCATTCTTTCGACCACATTTGCAAATCCCGTGACTGCACCTTCGTCATCGCCATCCTTAGCGCGTCCGCTCGCCTGATCAAAGATGTCGTAGGCCAGGGCCATCTCGGAACTGATCTTCGCTGGAGGTACTTCTCTTGCGATGCGGAAATTATCGTGCCCAGCGGAACGGCATGCGCTTGGACCTAGCGGTAAGTTCGCCTTATCGCACGCATGCGGGGGTGCGGCAGAGGCCTCGACGAGCTCCTGGATGGGAGGAGCCTTGTGCCTCTTCCCTTCATATAGTTGTCACCAGTGGGCAAGGTCTTCGGCCCCTATGACGCCGAGTCGCTGATTCATGGCTTGACCTCAGCTAGCTACGAGCAGCGCGCCTCATCAGCGTGGGAGCTCGGGCTGCACGACGGAGAGGCCGTAATCGACGCCCTGACTTCCCGCCTTGCTGACCAAAACGAGGACACGGTCGTGCTAATGGAAGTCGTCGCGGCTCTCGATCGGATTCGAAGTTGGCGGAGTCGGCAAGCGCTGTTGCTGTTTGGCAGCCGAACGGATCCAGCCACCGTGCACGAGGAGCGATGCCGACTGCATGCATTACGAGCGGTCGCCCGCCTCGATCGCGAAATAGTGGCTTAGCGAAGCCGCGCGAATTTGGTGTTTGGTGAGGCTGTCGATAGTCGTCTCCTGTCGGGAGCACCGAGTAAGCCGCCTTTGGCGGCTCCGTCTGGCGTTTTCGCCGGTATACCCGAGTCTGTCTCAAGTCAGTCACGCACCTGTCAGCCGAACTTCGTGGTTTGCCACCGCGGTTGCTGTACGGCGAGGACCAGATTGGCTCAGACGACGGTGAAGTTTCCGTACTTCGTAACGGTCCCCGTGATATCAATTGCCGTCACGATCACGGTGTAGAAACCGGCCGGAGTCCCGGCTAGCTACCTCGCACAGGTTGGTGCCGATCGCTAGCCGGCAATTCATTGGAGATCGCATCTAATCTCGATACCGTTCTCCGAAGTAGGCTCTGGGCCGATTCTCCGGGCTCGCGCTGCAGAACGAACCAGGTGACTTCGATAGCGAGCGTGGTTCGAGGTGCGACTATTCTCAACGGCAACCAGCGGTGGAGAATATCCACCGCGTAGTCCTCAGTTCCTCGTTTCGACCAGTAGGCACCAAACACGCTTACGGCAAAGCGCGACTGGCCATCTCCTTCTCGGGTCGCGAACCGACATAGATCGGCGAATACGTTCTCAGCAAGATCCACGGCTTCGATTCCTTCGTGATCTGCAATGCGCTTCCACGACGCCAGGAGGGCGACGAGCAACACCGATGCTTTGTCTGTGTCGACTCGTCGCCAAAACTCAACCGGCTCCAGCAGGGGGCTGCTCCTCCGTAGAAAGTCGTTGCCGCCCGAGCGGCGGGATTTCCACAAACGTACTGGAGTTCATGCGCTGTGAGCCCGCCCCGGGCAGGATCGAGCTCGATAAGGTTGATGTGAATTCGGCCACCGCCGGAAACGGCGTAGTCGAGGATGGCTTGGTTTCCGCTCCCGGAGATCGCGCGCCTCTGGCCGTCGTCGCGCGAACAGCGGAGATGTAGAGACCCAACTGAGACCGTAGTTGAAGCCTTCAGCGGCTTAGGCTCTGCACAACATGTGGGCCTCGAACCTTCGATCTCTGATCGCTCGTACACCAGCCCCCCTTCTAGCAGGCTCACTCCTGCTGGCCTCAGTGCTTTTGAGCGCCGGCATCTGGTCCTGGATGCGGCTGGACAACGCTCCAAGGGTTGGCACCTGGACCGACACGGGAACGGTCATTCAAGTGATCGGCGACCCGCCTGAATACCTTTACATCCGCTCTGGAGGGTCCGCGTTCGAGGACACGATTGACTTCAGTGAATTCGACTCATCGTTTCAGCTCGACGAGGGCGATCAGGTGACAGTGTCGGTGGCGAGCGTCCCAGAAACAGTCTATTCACCCTACTTGGGGACATCCGAAATCGGCGACCGGCACATCGTCAAGGTGCAATCGCAGCGTGGCACCTGGACGGCAAAGGACTATTCGGATCGAGTCGCTGCCGCCCGGGCCGCTGCGCAGCCAGGATTCGGCCTGAACTTCCAGACCGTCCGGTGGGTGGGCTCTACCGCCGGGCTGCTCGTGGCCCTGTTCGTTCTGGTCGGTGTTCAGGCTCGATTGGCCCCTGCGCCTTCGGGGAAGGGGTCGCCTGGAGGGCCCGAACGATTCCTGCCTGGCGCCACCGCTGCGCGATTCTCGGGCTCGGACCGCTTGGTACTCGGCTGTTCGCTCGGGCTGGCGCTCGCCGTGCTGGCTGCCGCTGTGCTGCTGTCGTGGCTGACGGCAAATTTGTGAGTGATGAAGTTCAAGGACGCGGCGCGGGGGTATGAGAGTTAGCAAGTCATACGAACAGTCTCAATTTGGTCCGCCCACGTTTCTCGCCGACGCACGAGCGCCGGTTCTCGCTTTGCTCATCCCGCGGGGCGCATTGCCAAGCACCGGCGTCGCAACTGTGACGCAAATGGGCCAATCAAGATCCGGCTCATGCCTGCTACGCGACGCCCCAATGGATGTACGTTGGATGTACGTCGGGGCAGCCCGACCTGTCGGGGTGTCGGTTTTGAAGTTCAGTTTTGGCTCCGGGACGGAGATTCGAACTCCGAACCTTGCGGTTAACAGATCGCTGCAACCCGTTCAAAAACCGAGATCTGAATTCGTCCGGTGTCGCCGAACGCCACCAGATATCACCGTTTACCACCGGTGTTGCGGTACGAACGCCCTCCTTGGTATCGGGTAATCGCAAACGGTTTGGCGATCGGTACCAGCTCCACTTGTCGGGAGGGCCAGGCTTTAGCGGCCCTTCCAGCGTGCCGGGCGCTTGGCGAAGAATGCTTCGATACCCTCCCGGAAGTCTTCGCTCATGTAGGCCTTTAGCAGCAGGTCCGAACCGCCGTCTGGCGGCGTCATCTGCACGCGGATGCGGCGGAGCGCCTCCTTAGCCGTCTCCAGCGTTAGCGGTGCATTTGCGGAGACCGTGGCGCAGACCTGCATAACCCGTGCCTCCAGCGTCTCTTCGGAGGGGACCACCTCGTTCACCAGCCCGATCGCTGCCGCCTCGTCAGCGCCCACCAGCCGAGCCGTGTAGATCAGATCCTTCACGCGGCCGGCACCGATCAACATCGTCAGGCGCGCGAAGTTGGCCATCGAGAGCGTGTTCCCAAGAGTCCGGGCGATCGGGAAACCGAATTTCAGCGACGGCGTGCATATGCGAAGGTCACACGCGGCCGCAATGCCGGCACCACCGCCGGTGCAGGCCCCGGCGATGGCTGCGATCGTGGGCACCCGCACGGTTTCCAGCGCACCCAGCACACGGTCCATCCGCTCCTCATAGGCGAGCGCGTCCTCCTCCTTGTTGTCAAAGGCACGGAACTGCGAGATGTCGGTGCCCGCGGCGAACGCGCGCCCACCGGCGCCTGTGAACACAACAGTCCGCACCGATGGATCGGCGTTGACCTCGAGACAGACCTCCCCGATCCGCTCATACATGGCGAACGTGAGCGCGTTGCGTGCCTGGGGGCGGTTGAGCGTCAGCCAGACAATCTCGCCCGAGTCCCCGCGGCGCTCCATGAGCAGTTCAGGTTCAGCCGGCTTCAAAGCGTCCTCGCTCATGTACCGCCGACGACCCCTTTTGCCTTGAGTGCCGAGATCTCGGCATCCGTCCTCCCGAGCGCCCGCAGCACCTCCGAAGTGTGCTCCCCCAGCCCGGGGCCGGCCCGGCCCTGCCGCACTGGCGTGTCCGAGAAATGGATCGGGGAGCCGATCTGCTCGACATCGCCCAGCTTCGAATGCCGTCCTTTCCAGAAGAAGTCGCGCGCCTGCAGCTGGGGGTCGCTGAAGACCTGATCGTAGGTCCGGATCTCGGCGCAGGGCACGCCCGCCTTCTGCAGCTGCGCTACCCAGTGCGCCCGCGGCCGGCTGGACGTCACCTGTTCGATCATCGGG
>VBII01000049.1 GCA_005887735.1 Chloroflexota bacterium | reverse complement strand
TCGCGACCCACGGGTCAGGACCGTGAGGGACCTCCACCAAAGCACCGAACGAGTCAGGTTGCGGAGCAGCCGTCGCTACGTCTATTTCAGCGGGTGAACCGGAAGCGGGTCTGAGCGAAGTCGCCCTTGGCGAAGGACAGCACCTTCGTGGGGGCGACCGCGAAGACGAACGCGTCGCCGCCGTCGTGGCGGAACATGCCATCCCGCACCTCGAAGTCCCAGTCGCCGTGATACTTCGACCGCCACGATTCCGCCAGATGGACCAGCAGCTTCTCGTCGGTGACGCGCACGGCGGTGCCTTCGACGACGACATCGAGCCCGGACTTCCACGCGTTGTTGCCGGTCGTGAGCACGCAGTTCGCGTTTCTCGCGAGGTTCACACACTTCTGTTCCTCGGCGCCGGTGCAGAAGTAGAGCGAACCGTCGACCCAGACGGCCGGCAACGGCGTGACATGTGGCCGCCCGTCGGACCGAACTGTCGAGATCCAGAACAACTCGGCGCCATCGATGGTGTGCTCGACGCGCTCCCAAGGCGTTGCCGATGCGTTCGGGTCGCTGAAGCGGGCGTCGAGCTCAGCGGCCGGTATTGCTGTAGTCATCGCTCGCCTCCTGCGTCACCAGTATGCAACGCCCGTTCCGTTCCGCATCATGCGGGAGTAGGCCACGCGATGCGATCGACGACACCGTCGACGTCGGCGACCCCTTTGGCGAACAGTGACCGCTTGAACAACCTAGCCCGGTACGAATGGGGAGTGGGACCACCGTTATCCGCCCCCAAGCACCACTGGCGGGCGGGTTAGACGCCGACCGCGGCCTGTTCAAGCCGGTCGCGATAGGCCCTGATTTAGGTCGAGAACGCCGATTCCGACGATCCGAGAGTTCAGATAGTGTCCCCTCCCCCCGACCAAAGTTGAGTTCAAAATCGGCGGCTCCGCGTGCTCTGTGAACTGCCGTGGGTTTGATTGAGCTGAAGGGTGTCCTGGCTTCGATGTGATTTTCGAACCGCACACCAGGCCGGTCGATTTCAAGACCGAATTTGAGACCGAAGTGAGACTGCGTCTGAGATGGCGAGTACGGAAAAATCCGGCCAGTGATGAATCAAGACAGCATTAGCTGGAAGGAGGGATCCCGGCGCGCCAGTCGACTGAAGCCAGGGTTCGCTTCGACGTTGTGCCTGCTTATCAGGTCCCGAGGGGTGGATGTTGATTGGCAAGGATGTGGGCCCGAACGGCCGCCAGGTCGTGGCTGTCGAACGTTGGGCCACCGGCCTGTGCGTCGTCTGCTCTGGCAGCGCCCACGAGGTCTTCGACGACGCTCCGTACCGCGACACGGGATATCAGTTTTCCGTGGACGTTTGGCACGACTAAAGAAAGGAGAGAGGGTCTAATGGATATGAATCCTGCGTCCGAAAAGGTGACGCCTTCGGCGGCGATTGCGCCACGGGTGGCGTCCGCAATGCTACCAGGGCCTGCCGCGGGTGTCGAACCGCGAGTAAAAATCCGCGCGCGGCCAAGCGGCGCCCGCGCATTGGTGACCGTGTTGGGAGTCATCGCCTTTGCCGGCCTCACCATCGTCATGGGATATGTCGTCGATGTTTTCCTCGGCCCGGACCCAGAGGGGTCGCTCGGCGCGGTAGTGGTCGGTGGAGCGGTCCTGCTCGTAAGCGTGGTGCCGCTGTTGGTTCTCCTCCTTCTCCCCTGGTGGAAGCATTCCGTCGCGGCACCGCTTAGTGAGGAGGGGCGAGGGCGCGCGATCAGGATCCTTTGGTGGTCCGCCGGCGCATGTGGCCTCGGCATGCTCTATGCCCTTCGCTATCTCGCCCACAACCCCGGCGACTGGCTCGACGTCCTGGATGAGGAGATCACTCTGGTCCCCCTGCTAGTGCTCATCCTGGTCGCCTTCCTGGCCATGGCCGCCGGCGCAGGGTGGGCAAAGGTCATGGCGCGAGTCGCCTTCATCGTCTTCTTCATTCCGTGGATTCTCTACAACCCGATTGGATCGCTGGTAGGACTCGGAATCATGTTCTTCGGTCTGCGCTCTCTGCGCGACGTACAACCTGAGATCGCTTCAGTACCTGCCCTCGGCGCCACAATTCGGTGGTCTCCTGACGGCGCGCACTGGTGGGACGGGAGCAAATGGCAGCAAGCCTCTCCCGACCGCAAGCACTTCTGGGATGGGTTCGCCTGGCAACGGATCGACGAGCAGGGTGCTCAGCTGGAGATGCCAGGGAGTCAGGTCTGATGTCGGTCGTGCCAGTCGCTCGACCTGCATTCTTGCCACGGTGCAACTCCTCCTGCTGCATGCCGATGCGCCCGTGCTCCTATTCGGTGATGCAACAAGCAGCCCAGGATCCCAACGTGCCGGTGTTGTAGCTCATCGACCGCCATCCAGAATTTCGCGAATCTGGCGCGCGCCCAGGAACGCTTCGCGGCGCTGCGCCGATAGGTGAGAGGCGAAGCTCTCAATCGACTGCCGTGCAGCCTGGTGTGCACCTTGGGATGCGGTGTCATACCCGGATGCGTCGAGGGCCCCAGCGAGGCGCGATTCAACGTCCCAAATCGACTGGGGATGCCGGAGTCTTTCGGCTCCAGTTCGCGCCGACCTGAGCTCCTTGACAGCCGCTTCTGCGTTTCCGGAAGCCAAGAGAGCGGAGCCTAGCGTCGCTCGTGCCATGACTTCGTACTTGGGGCGGGCCACCTCGATGGCATAGGCGATCGCTTCGGTCGCCGCTTCGGCGGCTTCGCCGGCACGACCCATCCGAAGCGCGATTTCGGCCCTCGCAGCCATGACCCTGCCGATCATCAGCCAGTGATGCCAGCCCCTCATCGACTCGGCAAGCTCGAGGAGGCCCGGCCACGAGCTGTCGGCCCGTTCAACCTCGCCCTCGATCAGATCCAGAAAGAGGAGATCGACCAGCGCTTGCCCTCGCGAGAATGGAAAACCGGCGCGTTGCGACATCTCGATTGCCTGCTCATTTCTCAAGCGGGACTCATCGACCAGGAACAGCTCCCGCAGAGTGCCGGCCCACATGTTCATGATCCGCGAGGTGAACCGCGGTACGAGTTCGAGGCGCTCGCCCCGAGCAGCCGCTTCCTCGAGGACTTCGAGCGCCTCCTCATGGCGGCCGAGACCGGTCAGATTTACTCCTAGGTGGCTGCCTGCCTGCAGCATCGCGTCCAGCTGATGGGTTTCTTTGGCCAGCTCGTATGCTGCTCGCCCTCGCAGCGCACCTTGCTCGTATTCGCCGGTCAATCCGTACGCAAAGGTGAGGGAGGTCAATTGCGACGCCAGGTCTACGGGCCTTGAACCAGCGGGCCAAACGGCGAGGGTCGCCTCACCTTCCGCTATTCCTTGTCTGGTGCGAGTCGCCACCATCGACAAACTGAGACTCAACTGGGATGTCGAGCTCAACTGCAGAGCCTGGTCATTCAACTCATCCGCCATATCGACGGCGCGTCTGGCCAGCAACTGCGCCCGCTCGGTGTCCATCGTCCAAAACGCGGCGCGTGACTGCGCAATCAGGGCCGCAACAGCGTCCTGGCTGTCGAGCTCCGGCACCAGTGACTCAAGGGCCGCCAAGGCGTTCCGGAAGTCACCGCCGTCTACCATCGCCTGGCCGCTCTTCAGGCGGATCCGGTTGCGGCGCGCGCTGTCCTCCTGGGGGATCAATGCAAGCGCCTGCGCATACAGCGTGACGGCTTCCTTCATCGCCCCAGCATCCGCGGCTTCATCCGCCGCCACGACGAGGTATCGGGCGGCAGTTTCAGCTTCACCGGCCTGGCGCCAGTGGTGCGCGAGCGCCGCTGCGGATTGACTCGGCTGTTCTCCGTTGCGACCTTCGAGATAGCGAGCCACCGCAGCATGGCGCTCCCTACGAGCTGCCAGCGGAAGGGTCGCGTACGCCACCTCCCAGTAGAGGGCATGCCCGAATGCAAACTCCTGATCGCCTTTATGCCGAGGAGAGGGCTCGGCTCTAATCAAACCCTGGGCTTCGAGGAGCAAGATCGCCCGGGCGACAGCGGACGCATCTCCGAGGAGGGCTTCAAGCGCGCCCCGCCAAAAAGTTCTCCCCGCGACAGACGCTTCCAGAACCACCCTGCGCTCGAACTCTGGCAATTGGTCCAGCCTCGCGGCGATGACCGCCCAGATCGTCGGCGGCACATCCCTGAGCGTGGCCGTCTTGCCAGCCTGCGACCTAATCAACTCTTCGATGAATAGAGGGTTGCCCTCGGCACGGCGAAGGACCTGGTCGAGGTCGCCGGCCGTGATCTTGACGCCTGCGGCCAGCCGCCGAGCCAGATCGTCCGCATCCTTGTTCGCGAGCGACTCAAGCCGAATCTCGCTAGATCCCGAATTGCTCTGGCTCCAATTGGGTCGAGTTTCGAGCAAAAGCGGTCTGGCTACGGCGACGAACAGGGCCGGCACGTTGGTCGAGCGAGTCGTTATGGACTCGATCAAATCGAGGAGGCTGGAGCTTGCCCAGTGGAGATCTTCGAAGAGGAACACGGTCGGCGTTGACCGCGCGGCGCTCTCAACGAACTCCTGCACGCCGGAGAAGCGCGAGTTTCGGTCGGACGTCGACCCTTTGGCTGCGAGCCCGGCAAGGAGCGATATGGAATCGGTCACGTTGCGCTGCTCTTCCGTCGGCACGAGGTCCGCGACTGTTCGGGCCACCTTCTCCCGCGCCATCGGCTTCGAATCGGTCGGGAGTATCCCCGCCAGCGTCCTCACCTGCTGCGCAAACGCCTCGAACACGGAAGACTCCCCGTAGGGGAGCGATCGCCCGACCAGGACCCGGCCGGAACTCGCCTCGACACGCCTGGTGAACTCCCTCACGAGCCTGCTCTTGCCTATGCCCGGTTCTCCCCAGATCGTCACTAAACGCGGGCTGCGATCGTCAATGGTCGCTTCCCAAACGCGGACCAGGGCACTGAGATCGGCGTCACGACCGACCATGGGCGACGACGAGAGCGGGCGTGCGCCGGCGGCGGGAGCCGCGCCGGTGGCGAGCCAGGCAGCTACTGGGATTTGCTTTCCTTTTAGCTGCAGCGCGTCGAGCGCCTTGTACTCAACCACGTGGCGGGAAGCTCTATAGGTCTCTTCGCCGACCAGGACCCCGCCCGCGGGCGCCGCCAGCTGAAGACGAGAGGCGACATTGAGCGCGTCACCCATGAGCATTGGCTGCCGAGCCTGGCGCGGGCCGATCGGCCCAAAGAATGCATCGCCACTGTTGATCCCCACCCTGAGCTTGAGACCGCCGAAGTCCTCCGGGAATCGAGTGGCTCGGCGCTGCATCTCCAGACCGGCACGTACAGCGCGCTCCGGGTCGTCGTCATGAGCTACCGGCGCGCCGAAAACCGCCATGAGCTCATCCCCGATAACCCTGGTGACAAATCCGCCCAGTCGATGGACGATGTCACCTAACGTGCTCATGCAGCGATCGACTACGACCTGCACTTCCTCAGGGTCGCGCCCCTCGCAGAATCTTGTGAATCCGACGAGGTCCGCGAACAGGACCGTTGACCACCTGCGCTCGCCAGAGACTGGCATTTTCGGTACCCTACGGGGCCGGCCCGGACATGATGGCCCGGCGAGAGCCTTCCCGTGACGCATGATAGCCGCCGGATTTCGCAGGTCACGACATTCGCGGCGAGCCTGACAGCTACCCAGCTCGCCGACTTACGATCCCGAGGACATACGCGTCACTTCCGCCGTGGCGCGACGATCTTCATTGAAGGCCAGGTCTCCGATCGGGTCGCCCTCATCAACAGGGGCCGTGTGAAGGTCGCGTCCATGACAGACGCGGGCGAGGAGCTGATTCTCGCGATCCGCGGTCCCGGCGACCTGCTTGGCGAGCTTGCTGCCATCGACGGAGAACCACGCTCGGCCACAGTTTCCGCTCTCGAGCAGCTCGAGGTGTTACTGGTCGATGCGGGAGAGTTCGCGGCCTTCTTGCAGAAGAATCCCTCGGTGATGTTCCACCTGCTGCGCCTCCTCACCGAGCGCCTCAGAGATGCCGATCGCAAGAGGGTGGAGTTCGGCTCCTTCGATACGCTTGGGCGTGTCACTCACCGCTTGGTGGAGCTGGCCGAGGCATTTGGAGAGCCATCCTCGCGAGGCGTTCGCATTGCGCTCCCGATAACCCAGCTGGAGCTCGCCGGTTGGATCGGGGCGTCTCGAGAAGCGGTCTCCAAGGCGCTCCGCGTGTTGCGCTCGACGGGTCTGATCGAAACGCATCGAGGCGAGATTGTCGTGCTTGACCTGGGGTCGTTGCGTAAGCACCTCTGAATCGGCCGTGTCTGTGCAGAAATACACATTCCCGAAGCGCATTACTGCGTGGTGCATTGGCCGACGCCGGGACAGCATGTGCGTATGCAGACGTCTCGACTGACAATTGGCCTCGGTAGCGAGGATGGAGTGACGGCGGGTCGGGTGAGAGGAAACGCCTGCAGGATAGTCTGGCCATTCGCGGCCTGGCTTCGACGAATCGCCGCCCAGGCCGTGAAACATCAGCGCCGAGAGAGTCGTCCTCTGCACCTACCCAGCTCGATTCGAGGTCGTGTCTGGACGAAGGGAGCGCATTTGAAGGGCGTCGGCCCAAGATCGGCAACAGCCAACGGTATGGATGGGGAGAGAGGGGGGAGTCTTCAGAGACCGGTAACCTCCGAGATCGTAAAGAAGGCGCTTCAAGATCTCAGATCTCAATCCGCACTGGGCGAGAGTCGGCTTCGACTCCTGCCGTCCGTTTCTCGGAGTGGGCCGGCATCCGTAGATGTGCGGGCCATGCTGATCGACATCGTGTCGGAGCTGATGGCTTCATCCAAGCCAAGGGATGCAGAAGCGGGGCGTGTCATCTTCGACTACTACGTGAAAAGGGTCGGCAGTCACGAATTGATAATGGAACGTCTCTACCTTTCCCGTCCGACCTTCTACCGTCGCCTAAATAAGGGCTTCGCTATTGTGGCCGAGCAACTCAATGAGTTGACCGTGATCACTGCCCGTCTCGGGTTCAAGAAGGTCGCTGAGCTTGAGGAGTGCGCGAGTTTCGGCGCGCATTCATTTGAGGCAACGAAATGAGCGAAAACGTTCGGTTTTACGCGGTCAAGATGGCCGCGCGGCGCACCCGGAAAGCAGACTCAGTCGCGCTCTGCAAGCAGCTCCATGAAATCCTGGGAACGGTTGCCCAATGCGAGGCGATGTGGGCGCTCGAAGACCGCATCGAGAAGCGTCGATGAGCGAGGCGTGGACGCCTCAACTTTGGCAAAAAGCCGGCGGGGTCGTCGACATTGGCCGGAGCATGCGCCGAATTTGGCGCGAAACATTCCTAACCGTTGACGCCCAAGTGCGCACCTCGCGGCGGCTTGTCGCAGGTGGCGCGGCGGCAATACTCTTGGCCGCCTGCGGCGGAACTACAGCCCTGCCGTCTGATATAGCGGTCATTTGTGCGGCCGGGGTTGGCGAGCCTGGAAAGACAGTCTCGACCGGTTCCAATATCTGCAACGACGTGACACTTGGCGCCGAGACCCTGGCTGTTGACTTCTCCAGCCCGCCGACCAATGACGATCTAGTCGAGGCGTATCCGGGGCAGAATACGGGTCCTCACGACGCTGCGACATTTGAGTCAGGCGCTGCGGTTCTACACTCAAGTGGCCCGAGCCAAGAGGCCGATGTGACGCCGCGGACCTGGCTTGAGAACCCTCCGCCACCATCTGATGTCGTCGTGGTGGTCGACTTCATGGGTCCGTCGGTCGGCTCGACTATCGGCGTCGCGCCTCGCTGTTCAGATGGCGCCTGCATTGCTGTGACACTGGGAGATGACGGTAAGTTCAGCTTTGGGGATCGTGAAGGCAGCACCTGGAAATATCCGCTGACTGGCGACCTGAATGGCGATACCAGCTATCACGCGCCCCGCCTGGACCCTACAAAAGAGAACCGGTTGATAGTTTGGTTGAGCAATGGCAGCATGGGCGCTGCCCTGAACGGACGCCTGCTGGGGACGCTGAAGCTCAAAGCACCCTCGGTCAAGCAAGCGTTCTTGTTTCATCGCAGCACCAGCGACGGGAAAGCCAGCCAAGTAAGTTTGACCCGGATCTACTTTTTCGCCGCTGCTCGCTGAACAACTCAGCCGGGGATTTCGAAGCAGCGGGCAGCGGACGCTCGCTCCGCCTTCGGGTGAAGGAATTCGGCCGATCTGAACCTGTTGTCTCAGACAGGCCCCGGCGACTTTCTGATCGCGCGGTCCGGCGACGCTGCCCGCCAACAGGTGGGGGCGGGGGTGGAACAGGCGGCGTCGTAATCGGTCAGGTCACCGTCTGGTACAAGATGTTCTTGCCGCCGTCGATGACCAGGTCCTGTCCCGTGACCAGATCGTTCTCAAGCAGAGCAATCACCGCGCGTGCGACGTCGTCGGGCGTCGCGATCTTGCGCAGCGGCGTCGCTTTGGCAAACGTCTCTTCCTGAGCGGCGGCCGCGTCGTCGCCAAACTCCCTGCTGAACCACCGCGTCGACACGAGCCCAGGTGATACGGAGTTGACGCGGACGTCGGGAGCCAGCGCAAGCGCGAGAGCGCGCGTGAGCTGCACGACGGCCGCCTTTGATACCGCGTAGGCGATCGAAGAGCCTGAAGCGCGGTGGGCGGCGACCGACGCCAGATTGACGATCGCGCCGCCGGCCTTCTTTAGCTCCGTTGCCGCTGCTCGGCAACAGAAGAAGGTGCCCTTCAGGTTAACGCTCAGGATATCGTTCCAGACCTCGTCGGTTAATGCGTCGAGATCCGGGTGCGGGATGAAATGAGTCCTTCCGGCGTTATTGACGAGGACATCGAGCCTACCGTAGCGATCCACAGTCGACGAGATCATGGTCTTGACTTGCGCCTCATCGGCGACGTCAGCCCGATGCGGTACTGCATCGGCCCCCAACGCCTTAACCTCTTTCGCGGTCGATTCGGCGTCATCGGCCGAATGCGAATAGTTGATGAGAACGGCCTTGACGCCCGATTTCGCGAGACGCAGCGACGTCGCGCGCCCGATGCCCGTGCCGCCACCAGTGACAATCGCGACTCGGCCAGCCAGTTCCATCCAGGACTAGATCCTAATGCGCCCACTCGTGACCCGATCCCTGCCCTTTTCATGTAGTAATCCCGCGGAAAAACGCCCCAATCTGGACGCTCGGAAACCGAGCGGCCAAAGTTTCGAATCGAAAACGCTCGGGGGTCACACAGATACAGCAACCTTCACTGGTAGCCCACGGGCGCTGCTCTGTCGATCGAACTGCAGCGTCTCGCCTTCGTCAGCCAAGCTACATCTGCCCGGTCACCGGTCATGCCTCGCCATCCGCGGCAACCCCGTAACGTGGAGTTGTAGGCAAGCGGCAGCAACGCGAACCTGAACGGACGGACGAACAGAGGAGGGCA
>VBII01000275.1 GCA_005887735.1 Chloroflexota bacterium | reverse complement strand
GCATGGAATCCGGTGACGTAAGCGATGGAGACGGGGTGCGTGATGTACGCCGCATCGAGATGTCGGTTTGCCATCCACCTCCGAATGTCGGCGAGCGGAGTCGTCGCGGCGACCGACTTACTCAATGGCCGTGATGCGCACGCTGTAAGCGCCGCTCGGCGTCTTGACCTCCACCTCGTCGCCGACGCGGTGGCCGATCAATGCCTTGCCCAGCGCAGACTCATAGCTCACACGGCCGGCCTTCGGGTCCGCCTCGGCGGGACCGACGATGCGGTATGTCTCCTCATCCGCGCCATCCTCTGCGAAGCGAACGGTGTTGCCCATCGCGACCACTCCGCGCGCAGCCTGCTTCTCGATGAGCACGTGGTTCTTGATGATCGCCTCGAGCTCGTTGATGCGGGCTTCCATCATTCCCTGCTCGTTCTTGGCGGCGTGGTACTCGAAGTTCTCAGACAGGTCGCCCAGCTCACGGGCGGCCTTGATCTTGGCGACGATCGAAGGCCGGCGCTCCGTTGTGAGCACGTCAAGCTCCTTGCGGACCGCCTCCAGCCCCTCGGGCGTGATGTGGACGTCGTTGGCCATCGATCCGAGTCTAAACGGCGGGCGTCACGCCTGAATCTCAGGCCGGTCAGAAGTTCGCGCTGGTCGACGGCCAGACCGACCCGACGAAATCGACGATGCTCGCGGCTTCTGACCCGTCGCCCAGCTCGTAGACCAGTGGCTGGTCACCGCCGGGCCCGCAGATTGGGTTTCCCTCAGCGCGATACCAGAGCTGGGTCGAGTTCAGGAACACGGGAGTGGTGCGGGCGCCCTTGCCGATCAGCTGCGGGCTGCCACTGTGGGCCAGGTCGACGAGGTAGACGTTGTGCAGGCCGTCCGGCCGAATCACCGCATAGGCGAGGTGAGTGCCGTCTGCCGAGATGCTCGGGTAGTACCACGCGACGCCCTGCAGAAAGACCCTTGCGCCGCCCGCCGCGGTCCACTTCCACACGTTGCCGGCCTTGCGGTAGTAGAGCGTGTCCGATGTCGGCGACCAGACGGCCATCGCCGGCTGCGTCCCCAGTGCCCACTGGCCTTGCGGCAGAACCGCGAGCTTCGCCTGGCCGCCCTCCAGCACCAGTAGGCTGTTCAGCGTCGGCACCGGCTGGTCGAGCACGTACAGGTGTCCGCCGGAGTGCGCGTAGTCGCCCTGCTTCGAATCCTCGGCGCTGCCGCATCGACCACCGTGCGGATTCGTCAGCGAGGCGACCACTGCGTCGCCGGAGCTGGTCACGAGGTGGACTTTGTCGGTGTTGCCTGCCACATCAGTCGTCAGATACGCAATTGCGTCCAGCAGCGGAGAAACCGCAATCAGGCCCGGGAATTGATCACCGATGTTGGGGAGCTGAAACCAGCTCGTCTTCATCTCCGGGATCTGAACGACTGCGTACAGGAAGTTCTGACCACCAACCAGGACGTGGTGCGCATCGATCAGCTGCGCGATCGGGGCGTCGGCCGGAAACTGACACACCGTTCGCGGGTGCGCTGGATCGGCGTAATCGCGGATCACACGACTGCCGCTGTGCAGCTGCACGAACGCCACCGAGTCAGAGGGCCCGATCGGTCCCGTGCACGTGATGCTGTTCACCTGCGCCACGAAGGTGGCAGGAGGCCCTCCAGCCGGCGCCAGCAGGTTGAGCGTGTTGGTGGTGGAGGTCGGCACGAAGGTGACCGGGTTAGGGGTGGGGACGGCGGTGGCCAGGGGCGAACCGGTCCGCGTGGCTGAGGCGGTGGAAGGGCCGGGGCTGCCACATGCGCTCGAGAGCACTACCAGGACGCCCCACATTGCGAATGCGGCCGACCTCATGGCCCTATCAACGTCTCAGCTTGAAATCGGATACGAAATCGGGCCCGTCCGTATAGAGTCGCGGGGGTGAAACGGATCATCCTCCCGGTCGGGATGCTCCTGATGGGCATCGGGCTCGTCGGGGGCGCCATTGCCGCGCAGGCGGGCGCCTCGCTGGCAGGCCTCGATCAACAGGTGGGCACCAACGGGTCGGCCGCCGCCGCCGTGCTCGGAGTCGGACTCATCCTGGCGGCCTTCAACCCGCTCGGCTCAATCAGCTGGGTGCGCGCCGGCATTCTGTACGGCCTCGTCGTGGTCGTTTTTGAGGTTGCCTCCTACTTCCACGGCAAGACGTTTCACCTCGGGCCCGTCATCTTCGGACTGGCCTTCACCCTGCTCCTTATCGCGTCCTATCCCGAACGCGACAAGCTGATTCCGACCGGCACGGAGTCCAAGAAACCGCCGGTGACCCCTCCGCTCAAGCAGGCGACGGACGGCGAGGAAGAGCCCGAGAAGGCCTCTTAGGTCCTCGGGACCAACGCCTGCACCTGCTCCATCCAGCGACGCTGGAGAAAGAAGGAGACGGCGTAGACCCCGCCTGCAAGCGCCGCGCCGACGAGCACCGCGAGGGCCGCATGCAGCGCTGACGGCTGGATGGGGGCGAGCGCCACGGCGTCGTCGCCGATGACCGCGCCCACCGCGAGCGCGAGCGGAGTCATCACGGGAATGAGCTGGAGCCGCTTCATCACAGGCGGCGGCGGCGGCTCGACGCGACCCACCATGCGCTGACCCATGACCCCCACCGACTTGACGTGGTGGAGATGCGGCGTGATCGTGAGAATGACGTTGACCTGGTTGCCCGGCACCTGCTTCAGGCGGGCGGGCGCGACCAGGAACTGCTCTACCCCGCCGCGCGTCTGGACCATCAGCATGCCGAGGCCGATCGACGTGCTCACCGAGCTGGCCCCGACCAGCTGGCCCTGGACGATCCGCGGCTCCGCCTTGCGGTCTTTCAGCGCCAATCGGAAGCCGGGACCGACAAAGCTCGCCAGCAGCGCGATCGGGAAGACCCACGCGACCGAGGCCGCCACGGCGTCCGGCCAGCCATAGACCGGCGGCAGAAACACAAGGCACGCAGCGATGACCAGGACGCAAACCACCGCGATGGCGAGAGAGATGTAGCCGAACCGCACCACCTGGTCGGGCGAATAGCCCTGCAGCATCCCGCCGGCCTGGACGAACCTCTCGCGCTGCTTGCGGGTCGCTCCGGCGGTGTTCGACGCGGCCGCCTTGGGTTTGATCTGGCGCATCTGCTGGCGGACCTGCTTCTTGCCCATTCCCTACCCCTCAGATCGGGAGTGTATCCGGCGCGGGATACGTGATGCGCCCATGATCCACTCGGGCAA
>VBII01000274.1 GCA_005887735.1 Chloroflexota bacterium | reverse complement strand
GCGATCGCCAGTCGTACCAGATGGACCCCGCCAATGCACACGAAGCGCTTCGCGAGATGGAGCTCGACGCGGCCGAGGGCGCGGACATCCTCATGGTCAAGCCCGCGATCACCTCGCTCGACCTCCTTGCGCGCGCGCGCGACCGCTTTGACCTCCCGCTCGCTGCGTATCAGGTCAGTGGAGAGGCAGCCATGATCGAAGCCGCCGCCGAGCGTGGATGGGTGAACCGGCGTGGCGCTGTGCTCGAGTCGCTCACCGCGATCGTTCGAGCCGGCGCAGGGATCGTCATCACCTACTTCGCCGCGGATGCGGCAAGTTGGCTCTCCTCCCCATCTATGGGGGCCGCGCCCCTGCGGGGCACGGAGGGAGAGGGGCCGGTGGAATCCCCGTCCAACACATGACGGAAAGCCTCTACGTGCATGCGCTGGCCCTGGGGCTGGACCCGGGATGGCGGCGGCAGTCTCGCGATGAGCGCTGTCGCTCGGCGGAGGAGCTGTGCGCCGCCGTGACCGCAGAGTCGGAGGTCACCACGTTCACCTACTCGATGATCGGGCTCAAGGCCGGCGTGGACATGCTGTTCTGGAGCCTCGCTCCATCCCTGGATGCGCTCGAGCAAAAGAGCGCCCGGGCGTTGCGGTCGGGCATGGGCGCATGGATGACGGCGCGCCACAGCATGCTGGGGATCATCAAGCCGTCGCAATACGTCAAGCGCCCGACGCCGCAGGAGCAATCGCTGTTCAGCGGCGAGCGCTCGGCCTACCTGGTCGTCTATCCATTCACCAAAAGCACCGATTGGTACTTGCTGACGCAAGAGGAGCGCCAGAAGGTGATGAACGAGCACATGAAGGTCGGGCACCGCTATCAGCAGGTGCGCCAGCTGCTGGCTTACTCGTTCGGCGTCGATGACATGGATTTCCTGGTCGCGTACGAAACAGATGACCTGCCGGCGTTCGGCCAGCTCGTGCGCGACCTGCGAGGCACCGAAAGCCGCCGGTCGACGATTCGCGACACTCCAATCCTGACTGGGATCCACCGCCCGATCGACGAGATAACCCGGCTGCTGGGCGCCGAGTGACCGTCGCCGCAAGCCTTGACTGGCGCGACCGCGCGGCCAGGCTTTTTCCCGGCGGGGTGAACAGCCCGGTCCGGGCCTACCAGGCGGTGGGCGGCGAGCCGCCTCTCCTTCTGCGCGGCAAGGGGCCGTTCGTCTGGGACGAGGCAGGCCGGCGGTACGTCGACTACGTCGGCGCGTTCGGCCCCCTTCTGCTCGGTCACGCGAACCACGCTGTGGCCGAAGCGATCGCGACCGCGGCTGCCCTGGGCGGCCCGTTCGGCGTCACAGGCCCTGGCGAGGTCCGCCTGGCCGAGATGATTCGCGCCCGAATGCCTTCGGTCGAGAGGGTGAGGTTCGTGAACAGAGGAACGGAGGCCGCGATGAGCGCGCTGCGCGTCGCCCGGGCGGCCACCGGCCGCGAGCTCATCGTCAAGTTCGACGGCGCATACCATGGCCACGCCGACTCGCTACTGGTTGCGGCCGGTTCCGGCGCGGCCACGCTCTCGGTTCCGGATAGCGCCGGCGTGACCCGTTCGGTGGCGGCGCAGACCCTGGTCGCGACCTACAACGACCTGGCCTCGGTCGAGGCGCTCCTCCAATCGCATCCGCGCCAGGTTGCGGCCGTCATCGTCGAGCCCGTCGCGGCCAACATGGGAGTGGTGGCGCCGCTTGCTGGATTTCTCGCCGGGCTGCGCGAGTTGACCACCCGAGCCGGTGCGCTGCTGATCTTCGACGAGGTGATCACCGGTTTTCGCGTGGCGCCGGGCGGAGCGCAAGAGCTCTACGGCGTGCGGCCGGACCTCACCGTTCTGGGCAAGATCATCGGCGGAGGGCTGCCAGTGGGTGCCTATGGGGGACGAGCCCAGCTCATGGACCTGGTCGCCCCATCGGGCCCCGTGTACCAGGCGGGCACGCTGTCGGGCCATCCGGTGGTGATGGCGGCGGGGGAGGCCACCCTGGCGCAGCTGACTCCGGATGTCTACGTGAAGATCGAAGAACAGTCAGCACGCCTGGAGGCGGGCCTTCGGGTGGACGGCGCGTGTGTCGCGCGCGTGGGGTCGCTCCTGACCCTGTTCTTCCGCGAACAACAGCCTCGGAATTTCAGCGAAGCGAAAGCGTCGGAGACGAGAGGCTTCGCGCGCTTCTTCCATTCGATGCTGGACGCGGGCGTGGTTCTGCCGCCATCGCAGTTCGAGGCGTGGTTCGTGTCCGCCGCGCACGACAGCTCGGTGATCGATGCCACGCTGGAGGCGGCTCGGGGATGAGCCGCTTTCTCAGCGCGGCGCGCCGTCAACCCGTCGATGTGACGCCGATCTGGCTGATGCGCCAGGCGGGCCGTTCGCTGCCCGAGTACCGCAAGCTGCGCGAGCGATGGACGCTGGCTGACATCGTCGCCCAACCCGAGCTATGTGCCGAGGTGACGCTCCAGCCGGTGCGCCGGTTGGGCGTCGACGCCGCGGTGATGTTCGCCGACATCATGTTGCCGCTGGGGGGCATGGGGGTGGAGTTCGAGCTGGTCGAAAACGTCGGGCCGGTGATCGCTCACCCCATCACGACCCCGGCCGATGTGGAGCGGCTGCGCGTGCCGGATGGGGAAGAGGCCGCACCGCAGGTCCTCACTGCGATCCGGCATGTCGTAGAGGCATCTCCCGTGCCGGTCATCGGTTTTTCTGGCGCCCCGTTCACGCTGGCCAGCTACCTGATCGAAGGACGCCCGTCGCGAGACTTCGCCAAGGTCAAGACCTGCATGTTCACCGAGCCGGAGGCGTTCGAGCTCTTGCTGGACAAGCTCGCCAGGACCATGGCCGGGTATCTCCGAGCGCAGGTGGCCGCCGGCGTGCAGGCGGTGCAGGTTTTCGACTCCTGGGTCGGAGCTCTGGCGCTGGAGGACTACGAGTCGCGCGTCGTCAAGCACACGCGCGCGATCTTTGAGGCGCTCGCTCCACTGGCCGTGCCTCGGATTCATTTCGGCACCGACACCGCCGGATTGCTGGAACAGATCGCGCAATCCGGACCCGACGTCGTCTCGCTGGACTGGAGGGTGCCGCTGGACGAGGGCTGGCGACGGGTCGGCCACACGCGGGCAGTCCAGGGCAACCTGGACCCCGCGGTCCTGCTGGGACCACCCGAGCTCGTCCGCGAGCGGGCGCGCGATGTGCTGCGGCGGGCGGGAGGCCGCGCGGGCCACATCTTCAATCTCGGACACGGGGTGCTTCCTGATACGACGGTTGCGAACCTCCAGCTGCTCGTCGAGACTGTTCATTCCTGGGTGCCGGCCAATGTCGCATGAGCCCTCCACCGGCATCCTTTGCATGGCGTACGGCAGCCCACCGTCAGAGGCGGACATAGCCACCTACTTCACGCACATCCGCGGCGGCCGACCGCCTTCACACGACGCGCTCGAAGAGCTGACCCAGCGGTACCGGGCAATCGGCGGATCGCCTCTGACGGAGATCACCCAAGCCCAGGCGGCGGCTCTTTCCGAGCGAGCTGGGCTGCCCACATTCGTCGGGATGAAGCATGCGTCGCCTTTCATCGCCGACGGGGCGGCCGGAGCGCGGCGCAAGGGCATCGAACGGCTCGTTGGATTGCCGCTCGCCCCGCACTACGCGCGCATGAGCCTCGGCAGCTACCAGCGCTCGCTGCGAGAGGCGTGGGACGGCGAGCTCGTCTTCGTGCCGGGTTTCCATGACCACCCTGCCTTCATCGGCGCCGTGCAGGGCCTGCTGCACGAGGCATTGTCGGCATCGCGTCCGGAGCGGCTGTTCTTCACCGCGCACAGCCTCCCGGCGCGAATCCTCGAGGAAGGCGACCCCTATCGCGACCAGCTGCTCGAGAGCTGCCACCTCGTCGCGTCGGACATGGACCTGCCGGACTGGGAGTTCGCCTTCCAGTCGGCGAGTCATACCGGAGAGCCATGGCTCGGCCCGGACCTGCTCGAGGCGATCGAGCGGTCGGGAGCGAAAGACGCGCTTGTCTGTCCGATCGGCTTCGTCGCGGACCACCTCGAGATCCTCTATGACCTCGACGTCGAAGCCCAGGCTTTCGCGCGTGAAAGAGGCATCCGGATCAGGCGGACGAAATCATTCAACGCGCGCCCCGAATTCGTGGACGCGCTCGCCAGGGTCGTCGCGGACGCCCTGGTGCGCGTCGCCTAGACGACCTGTTCAAATTTAGCGATGCCCAAGGTCACTTTCGTCGGCGCGGGAAGCGCCGTGTTTGCTCGACAGCTGATGACTGACATCCTCGCCATCGAAGGTCTCGACGACGGGGTATTCGCCCTGGTCGACATCGACGCCGGAAGGCTCAGCCTGGCAAAGCGGATCGCCGAGCGCCTGGTCGAGCTGTCCGGCAAACGGTGGATGGTTGAAGCGTCAGTCGATCGGCTCGACGTGCTGAAAGGAGCTGATTACGTCATCAACTCGATCGAGGTCGCCGGGCTGAAGAACGTTCGCTTCGATTACGACATCCCGATGCGCTATGGCATCGATCAATGCATCGGCGACACCATCGGCCCGGGCGGGATCTTCAAGGCGCTCCGGACCGGACCGGCCTGGCTTGAAATAGTCGGCGACGTGCAGCGCGTCGCGCCGGGCGCGGTCGTCTTGAACTACACCAACCCGATGTCGATCCTGACTCTTGCGGCCCAGCGCAGCACTGAGCTTTCCGTGGTCGGACTCTGCCACAGCGTTCAAGGGACATCGCGGCAGCTGGCCGGATACGTCGGCATCCCGTACGGCGAGATGCAGTGGGATTGCGCGGGGATCAATCACAACGCCTGGTTCACCAAGCTCGAGCGTGCCGGTGTCGACCTGTACCCGCTCCTGAGGGAGCGCGCTCGTGATCCGGACGTGTATGAGAAAGACCCCGTCCGCTTTGAGGTCATGCTCCACCTCGGCGCGTTCGTGACCGAGTCGAGCGGCCACTTTTCCGAGTACGTGCCCTACTTCCGCAAGCGGCCGGACCTGATCGATAAATACACGCGGCCCGGCTACCTCGGCGAAAGCGGCTTTTACGCCAACAACTGGCCGCGCTGGAGGCGCGAAAACGACGAACAGATCGAAGCCATGCTGCAAGGCGACAGGCCGATCCCGGTCGGGCGCAGCCTCGAATACGGCGCCGACATCATCGAAGCTCTGGAGTGCGGCCGGGCGGCGACAATCTACGGAAATGTGCTGAACCGCGGATCGATCGACAACCTACCCGACGGGTGCGTCGAAGTCGCCTGCCGGGTGGATGACAAGGGCATTCACGCCCAACACTTCGGCCCGCTGCCAGAACAGCTCGCCGGCCTCAACCGAACCCACATGGCGGTCCACGAGCTGGTGGTCGAGGCGCTGCTCGAACGGAGCCAGGAGAAAGCCAGATACGCCTTGATGCTTGATCCCTTGACCGCCGCCGTTTGTTCGCTGGACGAGATCGCAAGGCTGTTCGACGAGATGTGGGAGGCCGAGCGCGAGAGCATGCCGGCTTTTAGCTAAGCCACCTGGCCGCCTCTACCAGCCCTCCCGTATCACCGCGACGCCGCGCGATCCCAGGTGCACCAGGCCCGGATGAACGGAGCTTCCGTCGACCAGGTTCACCCCCGCCGTGCTGATGGGGACGTCCACGGCGGCCTCGCGATGGTTGAGCAGAAAGAGGAACGATTTCCCGCCGCCCGTGCGCCGCACCGCCTCCACGCCGTCGGGCGCGTCGGCTGAAGCTTGGATGCTCGCGGAGGCACAGGCCATCTCGAGAAGCCGGGCCATCGTCTTGGGGTCGGGCTGGGTGGCCAGGTAGATGGCGGTTCCATCGCCGGCGCGATGCCTGGTGACCGCCGGCCGGCCGTCGAGGTGCGAGCCGGAGAACGTCGCGAGGACCTCCGCCCCGCTCAGATGGATATCCTCGCTCCAGATCTCACCGCGACCCTTGGCTCCATCGGCGAACTGAAGGGCGACATCCTCTCCGTCGCTCAGCGGATGGAAATCGACGACATCGAGGCCGAGCAGCGACCGAAACGGTTGTGGATAGCCGCCCAGGCGGACGTGCTCAGCCGGATCGACGATGCCGCTGAAAAAAGATATGACCAGGGTCGCCCCAGACTCGACGGCACGCACCACCGCCGCCGCCGCCTCGTCGCCGACGAGGTATAGGTTGGGAACGAGCAACAGCCGATAACCAGACAGGTCGTCGCCGGGATGGGCGAAGTCAACCAGGACGTTGGCCTCGAAAAGCGCTCGGTAGTGGGCCTCGACCTGGTCCATCTGGCGGACTCGATTCGAGGGTTTGGAGGGCAGTTCGAGCGCCCACCACGACTCCCAGTCGAAAAGGACGGCAACCTCGGCCGTGGAGCGTGAACCGCACACGGTCTCGAGCCCCGCAAGCTCCCGGCCGAGCGTGACCGCTTCTTTCCAGGTCGGCGACATCTCGACGGGTCCGTGCGGAAGCATCGCGCTGTGGTGCTTTTCGGCGCCTGCTCGCGCCTGCCTCCACTGGAAGAACATGACTCCGTCAGCCCCGCGCGCGACCGCCTGGAAGCTCCATAGGCGCATCTGACCGGGGGCCTTTGCAACGTTTACATCGCGCCAGTTGACGCGGTTGGTCGTTTGCTCCATGAGGATCCACGGCCGGCCTCGCCCGAGCGACCGCATCAGGTCGCCCGCCATGGCAGCACGCATCCCTGATCGCTCGTCGGCAGGGTCGGGATATGAGTCATGGCTCACGACGTCCTCGCGCGCCGCCCACTTCCAGTAGTCGAGCGGCTTGAAAAAGCCCATGAAGTTCGTCGTCACGGGAACTTCCGGCGTGGCTCTCTTCAAGACCTCGCGCTCGACCTCATAGCATTCGAGCAGAGCGTCTGAGGAGAAGCGCATGAAGTCGAGCTGCTGGCTCGGGTTCGGCCACGTCGGCGTGCGGCGGGGAGGAAGAATCTCTTCCCATGAGGAGTAGCGCTGGGACCAGAAATCGGTCCCCCAGGCTTCGTTCAGTCCGTCGATCGAGCTGTAACGGTCGCGCAACCAGCCGCGAAACGCTTCGGCGGACACATCGCACCAGCATGCCGGCACGTGGCATCCGTACTCGTTGCCGATGTGCCACATCTTGAGCGCCGGGTGGTTCGCGTAATGCGTCGACAGCGCTTCCACCAGGCGGCCCGCCGCGGAGCGGTAAACGGGGCTGCTCGGGCAGTAATGCTGGCGCGAGCCGGGCCATAGCTTCACGCCGTCAGCGAGCACAGGCAGCACCTCGGGATGGCGGTGCGAGAGCCACGGCGGCGGGGACGCAGTCGCGGTGGCGAGGTCGGCATCGATGCCACCGCGATGCAAGAGGTCGAGCACACGGTCGAGCCAGTCGAATGCAAAGTTGCCTTCGGTTGGCTCGAGCCGGGACCAGGAGAAAATTCCCACTGACACGAGGTTGACGCCTGCCTCCTGCATGAGCCGGACGTCCTCAGGCCAGATCTCCTCCGGCCATTGCTCAGGGTTGTAATCGCCGCCGTAAAAGATGTGGGGCGTGGCTTAACCCTTGGTCGAGCCGAGCGTAAGGCCGGCGATGAACTGCTTCTGCAGGAATATGTAGACCAGGATCGGCGGGATCGCGACCAGCATCGCGCCTGCTGCAATGAGGTTGTTGTTCACAAAGAATTCGCCCTGGAGATTGTTCAGCGCGCTGGTGATCGGCCGTTTCGAGCCCGTCGAGATCAGGATCAAAGCCCAGAAGAAATCGTTGTAGACGAACGTGAAGAGGAGGGTCGCCATCGCGGCGAGGGCTGGCCTGCACAGCGGCAGCACGATGTTCCACCAGATGCGGAGCACGTGGGCCCCATCCATGATTGCCGATTCGGTGATCTCCTTCGAAATCGTTTTCATGTAATTGCTCAAAACGAATGTCGCGAAGCCGGCCTGGAACACGATGTGGATGAGCATGATTCCGATGTACTGGTCGTAAAGCAGCGTGTTATCGCTGAAGAAGGGAAATGAGAACTTGCCGATGTCGAGCGAGCCCAGAATCGGGATTGGTGTGTTCAGGTAGATCCGGAAGAGCGGCACGATGATCACCTGCGGCGGAAGGAGGTTGCCCGCGGTGAAGATCATCAGGGTGGCGAGGTTGAAGCGCCAGCTGAACTGCGTGCAGGCGAAGGCCACCATCGACGCCAGCAGCAGTGTCAACACCACCGCCGGCACCGCGATGACCAGAGTGTTCAAGTAGTAGTAAGGAAGTTCAGCCTGATTCCACACCGTCTGG
>VBII01000273.1 GCA_005887735.1 Chloroflexota bacterium | reverse complement strand
CCAGTAGTTGTCGTTGCGCGCCATCGTCACCTGCTGACCCTTTTCCCAGCTGACGAACTTGAACGCGCCGCTCGTCACCGAAGGGGCCGTGTTGAAGTCGGCGGTGTTGATCGCCTTCGCGCTGAGGCTTCCCAGGACGTGCTTCGGCAGGATCCCATACAGGCCGTGGCTGGCCAGGAAGGGGGCAAACACCTGGGTGGTCTTGATGACAACGGTTTGCGGGTCGGGGGTGTCGATGCTGGCGATGTACTTCGACAGGTCGCCGCGCCGGGGCGAGGACACCTCGGCGTACTGCGGGTCGTAGGCAAGCTGGTAGGTGAACTTGACGTCGTCGGAGGTGATCGGCTGCCCATCCGAGAACTTGAGGTTCGGCCGCAGCTTGAACGTGTAGGTGAGTCCGTCGGCCGACTGCTTGGGCAGGTCCGCGGCCAGCGCCGGGACCAGGTCGCCATTGGCCTTGTAGTTCAGGAGCCCGTCGAACATCAGGCCGATGACCTGGTTGCTGGCCGTGTCACTGCTGAGCATGGAGTTGAGCGTGCGGATGTCGCTGAAGTTGCCTTCCACGACATGCCCGCCCTTCTTGGCGGTCGTGGTGGCGGTGTTGGTGTTTCCGGCGCAAGCGTCCAGGAACTCGACCGCTCCACCCAGGAACGCCATGTACGCGCCGGCGGCGCCCGCTCGTTTCAGAAAATCTCGCCTCGACCAGGCTTCGAGAAACTTCTCGAATTGCTCGAAACCCTTATCGTCGGCTACCTCATCTCGGCTCATCTGCGTCCTCCCCTGCGGCGCGCCCTCCTGCCAGGCGCTTCAAATCCCCACGATGATTATGAAGTCTTGTGTCAATCGGTCAAAAAAGAAGTTGGATGGCCTCCAAAATAGCGATAGGCGTCGCCCGGGTGGTGCTCCATCTGCCTGAGTCCGGCTCCCTCAAGTCGAAGCGACGGGTGGTGAGCGGACTGCTGCGCCGGCTGCGCCAGGAGCTCAAAGTGGCGGCGGCGGAGGTGGGCGAGCTGGACCGGTGGCAGCTGGCCGAGCTTGCGGTGGCCACGGTGAGCGGCGACGGGCGGCAGGCCGACCGGGTGCTGGCGGCCGCCCTTTCCTTCATCGAGGCCCACAGCGGCGAGGCGCAGGTGACCGACGTCTCCACGGAGCTGGTCCAACTTTGAAGGCGATCGAGACGCTGGTCGATGAGTTCGAGGAGAGCCTGCCCTTCCAGCTCGACCCGTTCCAGCGCGAGGCCATCGACAAGCTGGAGCGCGGCCGCGGCGGAGTGCTGGTCAGCGCCCCGACCTCGAGCGGCAAGACGATCGTGGCCGAGTACGCGATCTTTCGCGCGCTCAGCGAAAAGGCCAAGGTCCTGTACACGACGCCCCTCAAGGCGCTGAGCAACCAGAAATACCACGACTTCGTGCGCGCCTACGGCGAGGGCATGGTCGGCCTGGTGACCGGTGAGAACACGATCAACGACGACGCGCCGGTTGTGGTGATGACGACGGAGATCCTCCGCAATCTCATCTACGAGGATCCGGCTCGCCTCGATCTCGTCCGGTACGTCGTGCTCGACGAGGTCCACTACATCGACGACTTCCCGCGCGGCTCGGTGTGGGAGGAGATCGTCATCCAGGCCCCGCAGACGATCAAGCTCGTCGGCCTCTCGGCGACCATCGGCAACTACAGGGAGATCGCGGACTGGATGGCAGAGAACCGCGGTGGCATGGAGACCGTCTTCCACGACGTCCGCCCGGTCGAGCTGAAGATGTGGCTGGCGATCAACAACCGCTTCTACCCCCTTTTCAAGGAAGACGGCGGCATCGACCAGAAGACGTGGAGCAAGGCGGCGCAGGAGGAAGAGGCCTCATACCGGATCGGTGGGTACAAGAGGCTCCCGTCCAACGACCTCCTGCACGTCATCGAGGAGCTGCGCCGGTTCGACATGCTGCCCGCGATCTACTTCATCTTCTCCCGGAGGGGCTGCCGCGAGGCGCTGCAGCGCTGCGCGTACCACGAGCTCGACCTGACCACGGCGGCGGAGAAGGAGGCGATCGATCGGGTCGCCGCGGAGCGCTTGCAAGGACTGAAGGACCAGGACGAGGAGGCGCTGTTCCGGCGCATGGTCGACGCGCGGCTGCTTCGGCGGGGCATGGCCGAGCATCACGCGGGTCTCCTTCCGTACCACAAGGAGATGGTTGAAGAGCTCTTCCAACGCGGCTTGATCAAGGTCGTCTTCGCGACGGAGACGCTCTCTCTCGGGATCAACATGCCTGCGCGTGGCGTCGTCGTCTCTTCCTTCACCAAGTTCGACGGCGTGAACTTCTCGACCCTCACCACGGGAGAGCTGACGCAGCTCATGGGTCGCGCCGGCCGGCGCGGCATCGACGTGATCGGCCACGGCGCGATCCTCAAGGAGGCAGACGTCGAGGTCGGGACGATTTACGAGGTGGCGATGGGCCCGACCCTCGTCGTCGAGTCGAAGTTCCTCCCCAGCTACAACATGGCGCTGAACCTGCTTCGCGTTTACACGCCTGAGGAGGCGGAGGCGCTGATGCAGCGGTCCTTCGGCCAGTTTCAGAAGCGGCTGGCCGAGGCGGAGACGGGCGAGCGGCTGAAAAACGTGCGCGAGGAGCTCGCCGACATCACGCGCATGTGGGACGACCCGGACATCACGATCGAGGATGTCAGGCAGTACTACAAGCTCGAGGACCGGCGTCGCGCCATCCGCATCGAGCTGAAGCGATTGCGTCGCGAGGGCGGCGCGCAGCACCGCGGCGGACGGGGAAGGCGTGGTCGGGCGATGAGCTCGTCAGGCCGAAGCTCCCAGCGCCTCGAGGTCGAGGCCAAAGGCCTGCTCGAGCGGCAGCGCAAGCTGAAGCTGGTCAGGTCGCCCCGGTTCGGCGAGCTGCTCCAGAGATACGGGGAGATCCGCGCTCTCCAGCAGGAGCTCGAGCGGGGCCAGCGCGAGGTCACCGGCCAGATGGACGAGTACCCGCGCAAACTGCGCCGGCTGTCCAAGATCCTCGACGAGACCGGCTTCCTCGCCAGGAACAAGCCCACCGACAAAGGCCTTTTCGCCGCCCGGGTGTACGGCGAGAACACGATCCTCGTGACCGAGGCGGTATGGCTCGGTTGGTTCGAAGGCCTCACCGCGGAAGAGCTGTGCGCGGTGGCCGTAATGCTCGCCGCGGAGGACCGCGAGCGGCGGGGCGATCGACAGAACCACGGGCCGCGGCGTTACCCCACTCCCGCGATCGCCCAGACGGCGCGGCTGATCCGATCTCTTACTTCCGGTTCGCGGACATGGAGCGTGAGCTGGACGAACCCAACCTGCGCCAGCCGTCGCACGACTACATCGATTTCGCCTACCGCTGGTCGTCGGGCGATCCCCTCGACCGAATCCCGCTCCCGGCCAATGTCGACATCGGGGACGCGATCAAGGCGATGAAGGCCCTGTACTCGCTGCTGCGCCAGCTCGAGTTCGCCCTTCGCCAGGCAAAGTCGCCGCTGCGCGAGACCACGTCGCGCGCGGTCGCACTGATGGAGCGCGACGTGATCAAGAGAACTTATTAGGAAGTGCTCCTCCCCATTTATGGGGAGGTGGCGGCGCAGCCGCCGGAGGGGCTGAGGCGCCAATACACTGAGATTCATGGCAAAGAAGCGCCGCATCCTCGTCACCGGCGTGGCGCGTTGGTGGGGCGCGCTGGTCGTGCAGAGGCTGGTCGAGGATCCAGACGTCGCAGAGGTGATCGGTATCGACATCCGCGAGCCGCGCTACGACCTCGGCCGCGCCGACTATCTGAAGCTCGACATCCGCCACTCACTCATTGGCAAGCTCGTGCGCGCCGTCGGGATCGACACCGTCGTGCACACGCTCACGCGCATCGAGTCCTTCGATATGGATCCAGCCTGCGCCCACGAGATGAACGTCATCGGCACGCTCAACGTTCTGGCCGGATGCGCGGCGGAAGGCAGCCCCGTCCGGCGCTTCGTCCTCAAGTCCTCGGGCCACGTCTATGGTTCTCGCTTCGACCTGCCGACCGGGCTGCGTGAGGATTACCGGCTCGACGTCAACTCGCGGCATCAGTTCGTGCGCGACATCGTGGAGGTCGAGTCGTACGCGAGCGACTTCGCCGTACGCAACCCCAACATCACGATCCTGGCCTTGCGCTTCGGCAACAGCCTCAACCCCGACGAGCCGCAACCGCTGGCTCGTTACTTGGATCTGGAGGTGGTGCCGACTGTGATCGGATACGACCCGCCGATCCAGCTCATCCACCGCGACGACTGCATCGACGCGATGGTCCTTGCGACGAAGCGGGGACCGGGGGGCGCGTACAACATTGCGCCGGCCGGGAACGAGCCGCTGTCGGGCCTGCTGAACTCGGCCGGCAAGCTGCATGCTCCCCTGCTTCCGCCCTTCGGCCTCGGCGCCGCCGCCTTCGCGATCCGCCAGGCGGGCATCGCCTTTCTGTCGCCGCAGCTGCTCGACCTGCTGCGGTGGGGCCGGACCCTGTCCACGACCAAGGCCGCGCGCGAGCTGGGTTTCCGGGCCTCGCGCGACACCCGAGCGGCGTTCGAGGACTTCATCCAGCAGCGGCGGGTGCTGCGCTACGAGCCCGACCGGCACGCCTACCAGTACGAGAAGGAGCTTGAGGACTTCATCCACAGCCGGCAGGTGGCGTCGGCCAACGGCGAGAGTGAGGTCGAGGTCGATGGTCTGCCGGCCACCGCCTCAGCCGGCGCTAAATCTCCCCGCCGCCGCCCCCGTCGACGACAAGCACCTCACCGTTGACGTAGCTGGCCGCGTCTGACGCCAGGAACAGCACGGCGGCGGCCACCTCCTCGGGCATCCCGATGCGTCCCATCGGGTTTTGGGCCAGGACGCGGTCCAGGATCTCCGGGTTACCCCAGAGCGCCTCGGCAAACCGGGTCTTGATCACCCCTGGAGCGACAGCGTTGACGCGCACCTTGCCGCCGAGCTCGCGGGCCAGCTGGCGGGTGAGCATGATCACACCGGCCTTCGTCACGTTGTAGACGCCGAGACCGATCCCGGGTCGCAACCCGCCAATGCTGGCCACGTTGACGATGGCGCCGCCGTGCGTCTCCATCGAGGCTCCGTAGACGAGCTTGGTGAGCACGAAAACCCCGCGCAGGTTGACCTCGAAGGTCTTGTCCCACGCTGCAAGCTCGGCGCCGATGAGCGGGCCGAAGTAAGGGTTGGTGGCGGCGTTGTTGACCAGGATGTCGATCCGGGAGAACCGCTCGATGACCCCCTGGACCAGGCGCTCGAGGTCCTCCGGCTTACCCGCGTGGGCCGCGATGGGCGTCGCCCTCTCCCCGTATTTGGCGTTGATCCGCTCAGCCTCGGCGTCCAGGTCTGCCTGCTTGCGGCTCGAGAGGACGACCTGGGCGCCATGCTCGGCGAGGACCTCGGAGATCGCGCCACCGATTCCGCGGCTGGCTCCCGTGACAAGCGCGACGCGCCCGGTCAGGTCGAAAAGAGAGCCCGCGGGCACGACTGATACGATACCCGCCACTTAATTCTTATTTCGTCTAGGGGTTAGATGGCGATAACCGGCAAGGCAGCCGAGGACATCCTCGAGCGAATTTTCCAGCCCACCACCAAACCGAGCGCCCGCGATCAGGCGGAGGAGACCCTGCGCCATCCCAAGCGAATCGTCTATGTCGCGATGTCGAACAAGAGCTTTTACTGGCGGGCACACATCCAGAAGTTCGTCCTCGACTCAGGGATGGTGCCGGTCAGCCCGTTCATGCTCTTCGACTACTACCTGATGCACACCGTCTCCAAGGAGGTCGTGCGTGAGGCGATGAACAACCTCCTCGCCCGCAGCGATGAGGTGTGGGTGTTTGGGCGGCTGTCGCTTGGTGTCAAGGTCCAGGTCGGGATCGCCAAACGCCTGAGCAAAGCCGTCCGGTACTTCGATATAAGCGACCTACCAGTCGCCGTGATGCCAATCAGCGAAGAGACGGCGCAGGAAGAACTAAGAGACTGAGCGCGGGGTTGGGGGGCGCGTGCCGGTTGTTCGCCGATACCATGCCTCTGGATTGCCCAGCTCATTGAGCGTCGGCATCGAGTCGGGCCCGTCCCACACGCGGTTGAGCACGGCCAGGCCATGCTTTTCGAACACCGCCTGGCAGAACGCCTCCCCGCGCTGGTACTGCTGCAGCTTCAGGTCGAGGCCGGTGAGCTTCCAGATCAGCACCTCGAGCGCGCTCTTGCCCGAGCTGCGCTCGCGGTAGGCGCGCTCCAGCTGGTCGAACCCGGGCAGCAGCTTGCTGCCGAGCCGGTTCATCACCAGGTTGCTGTAGCCCTCGACCGCGGACATCGTCCCCTGCACCTGTCGCATCACCTTCCACTGCGCCGGTAGCACGCCGGCGAAAGCCGCGAAGCGCGTGACCGCCGGCCCCTTGCTGGTGACGGTCTCGATGAGCCGCTTCATCGACTCCTCCATGTGAGGGCGCAGCCAGGAATGCGCTGCGAACTGCCAGGCGTGCGTCATCTCGTGGAGGATCAGCCAGCGGCGTAGGTCATCGTCTGGCAGGCTTGCGCGCAGCCGCCACTCCGCGACGTTCGTCTCGACCAGGTAAAGGCCTTCGCCGCCGATAGGCTCGGCGCCC